>CBDUUO010000450.1:0-3406 GCA_965370395.1 uncultured bacterium | reverse complement strand
TTATACTACCCAACCCTGTTATGGCTATTTTTCAGGGCGGAGTAATTAAACCAATTCAACCAATGAAACAAATAAAACAAATCTAACAAGAATTTGAACCTTTGTAACTCTGAACCCAGAACCTCTGAACCTGTTTTAGTTTTGATCCTGCACGAGGATCCCCCGTAATCTCAGTTCGTCTCTGATCTTATCCGCCAGGTCCCAATTTTTCTCTGAGCGGGCCTTATCTCTTTGACGAAGCAGCCGCTGAACTTCGGGATCATCGTAATCATCAAAAAAATTAAATTGATTCAAGACCGCATCGATACTGCGAAACCCATCAACCATCTTTGAAGCGTCTTGTGGATGCAGTTGTTTTTTCAGGATGAGGATATTCACTTTTTTAACAATTGTAAAAACCGTCGCCAGGGCGGCTGAAATATTTAAATCATCATCCATGGCGCTCATGAATCCGTTTTTAAGATCGTAAAGCAGTTGTTCCAGTTCCGGGTACGGTCGGCCCTGCTTCACACAGCGCAGACTGTATACACAGCGATCCAGCCGCTCAAGCGCACGCTTGGCGTCGGCCAGGCGTTCTTTTGAAAACGGAATCGGTTTGCGATAGTGACTGGACAGCAGCCAAAATCGGATGACCCGACCGGAATAGCCCATGTTCATTAAATCCGCGATGGTCAGTCCGGTTGATTTTTCATCCAATTTTTTCCCATCGATGAGCACCCGATCGCAGTGTACCCAGAACTTCGCGAGGGGTTTCCCGGTTATGGCGGCGGCGATGGCATTTTCATTTTCGTGGTGGGGAAAAATCAGTTCTCGGCTACTGGTGTGTATATCGAAACATTCGCCTAAATATTTCATAGACATGGCCGCCGATTTAATATGCCAGGAGGGCTGTACGTTCCCCCATTGGGTCTTTACGAAGATGCCTCTTTTTAATTCTGAAAGTTTGGATCGTTTAAAAAGGGTGAAATCTCGAGGATTTTGTTTTTCATAGTCATCCAGATCGACGGTGGCACCGACCTTTATCTTGTTGATATCGATTCCGGAAAGTCGGCCGTATGCATCAAGGCGTGAAATGTCAAAATATAATGATCGCAGTTTTTCATAGGCAACGCCTTTTTGAACCAGCTTTTCACCCAGGGCCACCATATCATCAACATGTTCGCTAGCCTGGGCATAGGAGTTGGCAGGGATAATGCCTAAAACGGACAGATCTTCTTTGAATTGAGAAATGTTGGCTTCGGTAAATTCCTTCAGACCGACATCGGCTTTTTCGGAGCCGCTGATGGCTTTGTCATCAAGATCATTGATATCGGTCAAATGATTGACCGCGTAACCGCTGTATTCAAGGTAGCGACACAGCAGGTCGGCAAACACAATGCGGCGCATTTCCCCCAGATGGATGCGAGCATGCGCGGTGGGGCCGCAGGAATAAACGCAAACCTTTCCCGGGATCCGGGGCTCAAACACCTCTTTTTTGCGAGACAACCTGTTGAATAATTTCAGGGTAACCTCTTCGTGCACCGCAAAAAGCGAAGTGCTTAAATAGCGTTCGCCGTTGTCCGGGAATATCACGACCAGGGTGCCGGCCTCCATTTTGGCTGCAACCCTGCAGGCACCGACCATCGCCGCACCGCTGCTCATGCCGACAAATATGCCTTCTTCCTTGGCCAGTCGCCGTGCCATTTCGTAAGCGGCTTCATCATCAACATTGAGCTTTTGATCCAGGCGATCTTTTTCAAAGATCTCGGGGCAATAGGCCTCTTTCATGTTTTTTAATCCTTGGATCTTGTGGCCCAGATAAGGTTCCACCCCGATGATCTGGATGGACGGATCGTATTGCTTCAGCCTTCTGGAAACGCCCATTAACGTGCCGGTGGTTCCCAGGGTGGCCACAAAAGCAGTAACGTTGCCGTTGGTTTGCTGCCAGACCTCTTCAGCCGTTCCATAATAGTGGGCCTTCCAGTTGGCTTCATTATTAAATTGATCGGGGATAAAATAGGTGTCCGGATTTTCACGGGCCAGCCGGTAAGCCTCTTCAATGGCCCCATCGGTACCTAAGTGCCCCGGCGTTAAAAGAATATCGGCTCCCCGGGCCTTTAAAATCTTTTGTCGTTCGATACTGACCGCATCGGACATCACCAGCAGCAACCGGTATTCTTTGACCGTACAAACCAGGGCCAGACCAATCCCGGTATTACCGCTGGTCGGCTCGATGACGGTTTTTTGCGGTATAAGCTCCCCGGATTTTTCGCCAGCTTCAATCATGTAAAGGGCGACTCGATCCTTGACGGAGCCGCCGGGGTTAAAATGCTCGAGTTTGGCGAGCAGCTTTACATCGGGATTCGGATTGAGTTTTTTGATTTCAACCAGCGGCGTATTGCCAATGGCATCCAGGATAGAATGGCACATACCGTAAGCCTATTTTTATTTAGAAGCTATCTCAAAAATGCATCAAAGCGAGTGCGCTAAAGTAAAAAGTGATCTAAAGTGACTAAAATTGATGAATTCTGTCATTTTATAAAGAAGATGGAGCGCCATGCGGCGCAAGCGACTGCGCTGCGCGAGCGACACCTTAATTTTAGGCACTTCAAACTTTAGTTCATTTTAGGCATTTTTATTGAACGCAATAGAGGATACGATTTTGCTTATAGCGGTGAACACCTGATCTTGAGATTGGGCCGCATCGACAATTCGAAACCGACCCGGTTCAAGACGGGCCAGTTCGAGGTAACCGGCTCTCACTTTTTCATGGAATGCCACCGTTTCGGCTTCAAAACGACTTTCATGCCCGGATCGCTGGCCGGTATTTAACTGCTGCCAGGCACGCTGCAGACCGACCTGGGGGGCAAGATCCAGCAGCAGGGTGAGGTCGGGCTTTAAATCGTCAAACAAAATTTGGTGCAATTGCTGGATCAGCTCAATGTCCAATCCCCTGGCAAAGCCCTGATAAACCACGGTGGCATCAAAATAACGATCGCATACCACCGTCTTGCCCGCCATCAGACAGGGCCTGATCAGCTCATAAATATGCTGGGAGCGATCAGCCATATATAAAAGCAATTCCGTCATGGGCTCCAGGGCACTGTTGGCCGGGTCCAGCAAAATCGATCGTATATTTTCCCCGATCAGGGTTCCGCCCGGCTGCCGGGTCGTAACACATTCGATTCCCCGGTCTTCAAGGAATTCCACCAGCCGACCGATCTGGGTCGTTTTACCCGAACCTTCGATACCTTCCAGCGTAATGAACATAAGGTTAACCTGTTGCCATTGATCTGCTAACTGATAGTGTTATGTCCCATAAATATATTACAAAAGTCGTGCAGTATATTTTAGTTCAGTTGAGTTCTTTATACAACACCATGTCTATGGTGTCAGGTGTCAGTGTTCAGGTGTCAGGTGCCATGAA
>CBDUUO010000449.1:0-3408 GCA_965370395.1 uncultured bacterium | reverse complement strand
CTATCTTATTGAAAATATAGGATTTTTGAGGAAGGCTTTGGGAAATTCGAATCTTCATTGATTATAATGGGTTAGAGGATAAGTTACATTATTGTAATAAATCTCGCGTCATATTTATGATCGTGGGGTTTCACCTCCTCTGTTCGCTCCATGTCTCCTTTAGGCCGGTTATGACAAATTTAAATCCGCATTTTCATCACTTGAATTCCGTTTTCTTTTTGAGACTCTGGGAGCAATTATATCACCTCTGCTTTTATCTTATAACGCTCTCTGTAAAGCTTTCTGAGAGAAGTACAATCTAGTTTACTTCTTCTTCAGTTTAGATTTAAATATAAGGTACAAGTAAAACCCACGAATGTCAATGAATTAAAAGGAACTAGAAGAATTATATATACTTTTTTATTTTCTTTTTAGAATAATATGAGAAGAATAAAATAAAGTGATCTAAATACTAAAGACATAACTAAACTGGGCTCATATCGTGCCTAATGGTGGAATTTGGAAGAACTGAAAATTTGTTGGATGTGCTGATGCAATATATAAATTCTATTTTGGATTCATAACCGCTGCCAGGACCGGCAAGCTATGCCGGCAATAGCCGAAAATTTCACCTTGTGCATAAAAAATCTGCCTTCGATAACTGGCTACTCATCATCTCAGTTGAATTTTCGCTTCCATTGGAGACAATTCGCAAAATTTTATGACTTTGGCGAAACTCTTCATTGCGGTCTTGACACATGCTTCGTCTTATTTTAGTTTCTGAATCAAAATAATTCCCTAAACGATATCAAAAATTACGTTGAGGTTCGGCTATGTTTGAAAACTTTGATGCCACCCTGCTGGCGCGCATTCAGTTTGCCTTCACTATTTCGTATCACATTCTTTTTCCGGCCTTCACCATCGGGCTGGCCAGCTGGCTGGCGGTGATAGAGTGGCGCTGGCTCAGAACCGGCAATCCGATCTACGCCGACGTCTATCGCATGTGGGTCAAAATTTTCGCGGTTACCTTCGGCATGGGGGTGGTTACCGGTGTGGTCATGCCGTTTCAGTTCGGCACCAACTGGTCGAGATTTGCGGACGCCGGCGGCAATATCATAGGGCCGTTGCTGGGCTATGAAGTTTTGACGGCCTTCTTTTTGGAGGCCTCGTTTTTAGGGGTGATGCTGTTCGGCTGGAACCGCGTCAGCCCCAAAATGCACTTTGCTTCCACGGTCATCGTTGCGGTGGGGACATTGATTTCGGCCTTCTGGATTCTATCAGCCAACAGCTGGATGCAGACCCCTCAGGGGTTCCGCGTCGGTGCGGATGGTCTGCTGTATCCCACCAGCTGGTTGGAGATCATCTTTAACCCCTCGTTCCCCTTTCGATTCGTGCATATGGTAACCGCCACCTACCTGACGACGGCATTTACCGTAGCCGGCATCGGTGCATTTTACCTGTGGCGGCAGCGTTATGTGCAGCATGCCCGGGTGATGTTCGGCATGGCCATGATCATGGCCATTTTCGTGGCCCCCATGCAGCTGCTGTTCGGTGACCTTCACGGGCTCAACACCTTTAAACATCAGCCCGCCAAGCTGGCTGCCATGGAGGGGTTGTGGGAGACCCAGCGCGGCGCGCCTCTGGTTCTCTTTGGATGGCCGGATCAGGAAGCCGAGACCACCAAATTCGCCATCGAAATTCCCAAGCTATCCAGTCTCATCCTCACCCACGATCTCGACGGTGAAGTCAAAGGGCTCAAGGAATGGCCGGCAGACGAGCGCCCGCCGGTGGCAGTTGTATTCTGGGCCTTTAAGCTGATGGTCGGAATTGGCACGTTAATGATTGCAACCGGGTTGATTGCGATTGTACTTTATTTCAGAAAGCGATTGTTTGACACCCGCTGGTTTCAGTTGTGGTGCATGGCGCTGACGCCGATCGGGTTTATTGCCGTGCTGGCCGGCTGGTTTGTGACCGAGGTCGGCCGCCAACCCTGGATCGTCCAGGGACTGATGCGCACATCAGATGCCACCTCCCCGGTGCCCGGGACATCCATCGCTATTTCCCTGACCGCCTTTGTGATAATCTATATTTTCGTATTCGGTGCGGGTAGCTACTACATCTTAAAATTAATCGGCAAAGGCCCCGAGGGCGAGCCGGAGGCCTATGGTGATCATGGTGTCGAAAAACCGCCCATCGTCACTGACATGACCCGTGAGAAGGGAGACCAGCATGTTTAGCTTTGAAAGTATCGTGGATCTGCCGCTGATATGGTTCGGGATCATCGCCACCGCAATTTTCCTGTATATTCTGCTGGACGGCTTTGACCTCGGGGTGGGTATTCTTTTTCCGTTCGCACCGACCGACCGCTGCAGGGACCGCATGATGAATTCCATTGCCCCGTTTTGGGACGGCAACGAAACCTGGCTGGTTTTGGGCGGCGGCGGTCTGTTTGCCGCGTTCCCACTGGCATTTGCCGTCATCATGCCTGCGCTTTACATCCCGGTAATCATTATGTTGCTGGGTCTGATCTTCCGGGGGGTCGCCTTTGAATTCCGCTTCAAAGCCACCGGCAAATCCCGCCGGATCTGGGACAACGCCTTTCACTTCGGTTCTCTTCTGGCGGCTTTCATGCAGGGCGTGATTATCGGCGCCATTGTGCAGGGGATCCAAGTAGAAGGCCGCAGCTATGCCGGCGGGGCATTCGACTGGCTCGACGCTTACAGTGTCATGACCGGGGTGGCGGTTGTATTCGGCTACGCGTTGCTGGGCGGCACCTGGCTGGTGATCAAAACCGATGGTGAAACCCAGGACTGGGCCCGCAAGAGCGCTTCCTATGGGATCGGTTTTGTGGCTGTATTTCTGGCGATTGTCAGCATCAGCATGCCGATCATGAATGCCGAAATTCGAACGCTGTGGTTCAGCATGCCCAACTTCTTTTTTCTTTTGCCGTTACCGGTCGCCAGTTTGATCATGCTGATCACTATTTGGCGCGATCTGCACGCAGGCCGGGAAGTGCGCCCGTTTTTACTGAGCTTCGGTGTATTTCTAACCGGCTATCTCGGCATTGCCATCAGCATGTGGCCGTATATCGTGCCCTTCGAGATTACCTTCCGCCAGGCGGCGGCGGCGCCCGAATCGCAGTCGTTGCTGCTCGTCGGCACGGTCATCATGTTGCCGCTGGTTCTCGCCTACACCGGCTACTGCTACTACATCTTCAGGGGAAAAGCGTCCCATGAACATGAAAGCGCTTACTGACAAACAGCGGCAGTGGTTGTGGTTTGCGGCACTCTGGTGCGGCGGGCTCACCGCCGTTTTTCTCCTGTCCTATCTGGCCCGCTGGCTGATTTCGATAACATAGTATGGTGATTCCTAAATAACATTACATAAAATATTATTCCCCTTCTTTTGAGAGCTATAACGTTTCAAGGT
>CBDUUO010000448.1:0-3411 GCA_965370395.1 uncultured bacterium | reverse complement strand
TTTTCGATGATTGCTTGAAAAGAGAACTTTTTCACCCTATACTTTTTCAGGCCGTTCATGCCGGTGTTACCTTTGGGCGATTTGCCCTTCCAAAAGGCTATAACCGTTCGCAGGGACCATTTTTTTTCAATTTTCATGAGGTATCAAAATGCTGCCCCAAAAAATTACATTGGATCAAATCGGAACCATCGTTGCCGAAACCTTTAAAGGCAAAGACGAAATTGTGTGTTATCTGGGTTCCAATGCCGCCACCCCCACAGCCTCGATTGAGGCCCTGACCCAATCCATAAAGTCCCGGAAACCCGAACTGCCCTTTATCGATATGGTTCATATACTTTTGCAGGGGCCCGTGCCTTATGTCGAGGCAGGCTTGCAGGATCGGGTGATGACCTATTCCATTTTTTCAGGGGGTGAGGTCAGACAGGCGGCCAATGAAGGGCGCGCATTTTATCTGCCTTGCACATTGGCCAATCTGGACAGCTTAATCGGAAAAGGGCGCAAATATGAGCCGGATGTGGTTTTGTTAAAAGTCCGTCAAAATGAGTTTACGGGCGAATTCAGTCTGGGATTATCGGTGGAAGCCCTGCATACCGCCATCGACCATGCGAAAGTCGTGATTGCCGAATTGGATCCGTCCATGCCGTTTACCCAGGGCCAGAGCGTAGTGGATGCGCAATCCATTGATTACCTTATTGAGGAAGGCGTCAAGCCGGTTTATGACTTTACGGCCCCTGACTTTAGTAATTTAACAGCAGAAGAAAAACGGATCGGAGAACTCATCGCCCAGTATTTTATTGAAGACGGTATTACCCTGCAGGTGGGCATCGGAAAAATCCCGGATGCGGTTGTTGGCACCATTCGAGATGCGCAATACAAAGATCTCGGTGTGCAAACCGAGCTCTACGGTGACGGCTTGATGCTCTTAGAAAAAGAAGGCATTGTCACCAATCGCAAAAAGAAAGCAAATCTGGGTTACAGCACCACCAGTCTGATTATGGGCTCCAGAGACCTTTATGACTTTGTACATATGCGCGCCGGTGTTCAAATGCGGCCCTCATCTTATACCAACTCGGCGGAAACCATTCGCAAAAATAGCCCGTTTATTTCGGTCAATACAGCCATCGGGGTGGATCTGCAGGGAAATGTCTGGGCGGATTTTATCGATCCGCGGCGCTATTACAGCGGGGTCGGCGGGCAGCCGGACTTTATTCGGGCTTTAAATGATCGTGCTTACGGCACGCCGATCATCGCGATTAAAAGCGTCACCCACAGGGGGAAATCTAAAATTACTAAAACGCATCCGGGCGGTGTCAGTCTAACTGCCAGTGCCTATGACGGTGTTGTGATTGCAACCGAATACGGTATCGCCGACCTGCGGGAATTGACCACCGGCGAAAAAGCCATGGCGATTGCCCGGATTGCCCATCCGCGCTTCAGCGACGATTTCATGCGCTATGTATATGAGGATCAGTTTTTCACCAAACCGATTGGGTTCGCCCTGGATAAAACACCCCGGGGCGTGATCCTCTATGACGGCAGTATTAAATTGGCGGTGTGAAATTTTCTTCCTGTTTAATTGAGAAGTCGGGTAGTTTTCCCCGTCATGCCCGCGGAGGCGGGCATCCAGCTTTTTAAGCAAAACATCTCTGGATTCCCGCCTTCGCGGGAATGACAAGCTTGGAATGAAAAAACTCCCCGATCCCTGAGATAGAAATAAATGGCCTTACGAAACTATCTATTTATCATCCTTTTATCGGTATCGCTTTTATTCTGTGCGGGCGGGAAGCCGGGGCCGCATGTCGCGGTTGAAGCGCTGCCGCAATATGATGTCCTTTTTTCAAACGAAGATGGCTGGACCGGTGCGGACGGGGTCTATTCGGTCGCATTAAATCAACATACGATTGCCTGGTTTTTCGGCGATACGTGGATCGGACAGATAAAAAACGGTCGGCACGTGAATGCGACCCTTGTCAATAATTCGGTGGCCATCCAACACGGCTGGAGGCCGGCCGAAGCCGAAATGGATTTCTACTTCAGCCGCGCAGGCGACGGCAGCCCCGCTGCTTTGATGCGACCGGCCGATGGCCGGGGGTGGTTCTGGGTGTTTGACGGCGTGATGACTGCAAAGGGACTGTACCTTTTTCTGATCCAGGTCGAGCGAACCGCAGGGGATGCCGTCTTTGATTTTAAGGTTATCGGAGTATGGCTGGGGCATGTTGAAAATCCCGGGGAATTGCCGTCCGCCTGGCGGGTCCGGCAAGCTCGAATTCCCTGGTCTAAATTTTCAGCCTCCGAAAGCATCCTCTGGGGATCGGCAGTTTTACAGATCGATAATGTCTTATATATTTACGGAACGACTGAAGATGTTGGCAGCACGGCTCGTCAAAAACACATGATTTTAGCCCGGGTACCGGTGTCCCGGCTGGCTGACTATTCCCGTTGGCGCTTTTATGCCGACGGCAACTGGGTGTCGGATTTCAGGCAGGCCAGCCGCTTGAGCGCAAATATGCCCCATGAGTATTCGGTAAGTTATCTTGCTGCATTTAAAAAATACGCGGTCGTCTATTCCCAGGATGGATTATCGAAAAATATTCTGGCCCGTCTGTCCCCGGAGCCGCAGGGGCCCTGGAGCGATCCGATACGGCTTTATCAGTGCCCGGAAGCCGAATGGGATAATTCGATTTTCTGCTACGCTGCCAAGGCGCATGCAATGCTTTCGCAAACTCCCGATCAGCTGATCATAACCTATATCGCCAATTCAGTGGATTTTGATAAAACCGCAAATGATGCCAGGCTGTATCGGCCCAGGTTTTTGAGGGTGACCTTTACATTAAAAAAAAGTGACTAAAGTGAACTAAAGTATGAAGTGACTAAAGTTAAGGAATGCTATCGGATTTCAATTTTTAATCGGCAAATTTCTTTAGGTGGATTCGTAGGGTCGGACATGAGGCGGGCGGGCCGTGACGACCTACATCCGGCGGGCGCAGTGGCCCGCCCTACGTTAGAAGCGTTTCTTAAATATAACCTTTCAAAACTAAAGGGGAAAAGGATATTTTTCAAATGAGGTTGTAGCAGGCCGGACAATAAAGCTGAGGGACTACTTTTTGACTTCCGCATGCACCCAATCCAGAAACGGCGGGTAGCCGTCTAAAACCGGCAGGCTGACAATGCAGGGGCAGTCGTAACTATGCAGAGATTTGACTTTGTCGATCAGCCGGGAGACCAGCGTGTCAGTGGTTTTGGCAATTAAAACCACCTCTGAATCTTCCTGGACTTCTTCCTTCCATCTATAAATGGACTGCATGTTATCTATAATGTTCACGCATGCAGCCAGTCGGGATTCCACCAGGGCTTTTCCTATTTTTTGAGCTTCGGTTTTGCTGCCGGCGGTCATATAAATGAAGTTAACTG
>CBDUUO010000447.1:0-3412 GCA_965370395.1 uncultured bacterium | reverse complement strand
TCAAAAAAATATCACCTTTATTTTTCCTGAAAATGCTTCTCCAGAACTTCATTTATCCAGTTCAGCGCAGCAATCATAATTCCTCCCTTGTCAACAACGGTTGTGGAAATAAGTTGTTTTTAAATAGTTCAATAATATTTTGAAATCAAGGTCTATAAAAGATAGTTAATGCAGCTGTATGTATCTGCCGTAAATAATTCCGTTTACTAGTATATAGATCCCAAAACCTAGAGCGATATAGCCGAAAATAAAGTAAACAACCCTGTACCAGAGAGCTGGAGGCTTGGTTATCATAAATTCTAATTTTCCTTCTTGTTTTAGACGTTCCACCCATGCAGGTTTCTCTTTTAACACTTCCTCTAAGTGCACACTGCCCGAGAACATGGCCTCATTCATGGGAAAACTAAATGGACGAAAATGCCCGATAAAAAAATGGACAATGAAAATGTAAGAGGCTGCCAAAATCGCTTCGGCTCTATGCAAAAGGGCGGTTATATTCAGAACCCAACCGGGTAATACGAGGGTTGTCAGTAAGGGAAATTTCAACATTATTCCGGTTATTGCCAAAAGAGGCAAACCCCAGAATACCGCCCAGTAATCAAACTTTTCCCAATAAGCCCAGCGGTCCAGTTTAGGAGGCGAGCCTAAACCCAAGGTCCAAAGAATTCGCTGAAATAGGTGTTGCGCATCCTGGGGACCGAGAACCAGCGAATCCGGCCCCATGATGCTGTTTGCCAGATCTCTCCGTTTAATTCTTTTTATCAGGTAAACGATGTGAACAGTGAAACCGGTCATCATCAAAACACCCACCCAGAAATGGATCTTAATTGCGGTCTCATAGCCGCCGAAAAGGCCGCTAAGTGACCTGCCAAAGTTCGTGGTAATAAACAAGCGACTGAAACCGGTCCCAGACTGAATCAGAAAGGTTAGCATCAGAAAAAGGTGATAAAGGCGTTGGGTTCTGTTAAATCGTTTAAGGAGTATCATCGGCCTCATTGTCCGGTGTTTTCTTTTTCTTAAATAACTCCCGCAAGCCCACCATAATACTGTGAATTATAGAGAGGGCTCGTTCCTTAATACTGCGAAGTATATGGAAAGTCCGTTCCTTGATCAAATTTTCAAGGCCTTTGTTTCTCTCAAATAACTCCCGCAAGCCCACCATAAAACTATGAGGCACAAAGAAGGCCAGGGTGCCAAGCAAAAGTAAAAGCATTCCCCAACTCGTGTAAAACAAGATGGGAAAGCTCTTGAGAGTTGATAAGGATGTACCCGGTGGTTCATGAACATAAAAGCCGGCAAAACCGCTGTTGGCCCCTTCGTGGCACTTGCTGCAGACATAGGCATGCCGGCGAATGAGGTTCATGGGAGAATAGTAGTGGTTGATGGCCGGTATCGGTTCCGGACCATGACACTGACGGCAGGTGATTCCGGCTCGCACCGAATGGAGGTTCCGGGCCTGCTCCGGATGGCACTCGATGCAGGTGCTTCGTTCGTAAAAATTGAGCCCGCGATGGGAGTCCGGCAGGCGGGCGCGGGTACGCACCGCGGACGCGGAGCGCCCGAATGGGACAAGGCCCCGCTTGACCCCCGGCGTTTCCAAGATAGCCCGGGCGCGACGCGGGCTGACTTCGTAGCCTTCGTAATACCCAGTGGCCACCCGCTCACGATAACGATAGATTTTCGAGGTAACCTCTTCCTGGGCGGAAACCGGCCCAGGTGAAAAGGTCAGGAGCATAAAAAGCCCCATCATGATCCCGATCCCTCCCCGAAAACGGGTTAGCAGATTTTTCCTCACAGTCCATCCCATGGTAGCCTCTCTCTCACTTCTCCGGCGGTGCCGGTCGGCGATGCACCAAAAAAGGCAAAGGCGTGTCTTTCTTATTGGCTGCTTCCAGAAAGCCGACCAGATCCCGGAGCGGTGTTTTTTTATGATGATGGCAACTGCTGCAGGAATTGGGTTGTTTGTCGACACCACCCGCTTTCAGGCTGGCCTCGGGAGACATGAGCCTGAAAGTATGGCGCAGCGCAGGTCCGGATTCGGTGCTCATTTCAATTCGGGGCATATGACAACCGATACAGTTGGAAAAGGAATGGATCGAATGAGCGTATTTATTGGTGTTACCGGTATGGCAACTCAGGCACTGCCCGGAGCCGGCCCCGACAGTCTGGAATTGTGTCGGCGGCAGGCCCAGTTGATGAACATAGTGACACGAGGTGCAAGATACGCCTTTTTGAGCATGTATGGACTGCTGCCAGTCATTGTACTCCTGATGATGACGATCGAGGGAGACATTAGTATAATCCGTCTGCGTGTCCCGATCCACCTGCCTGGTAAATTTTTGATAGGAACCCAGGGCACGTCCCGGCCGGAAACCTACCGGCCAATCGGCGTCTTTGTTTTTGATCGATTCACCACGGCCGTGGCAGGCGCCGCAGATCTGGGTTCGGATACCGGCCGGCAATTTGGATGGATTGACGACGGTCTGCCGTTTGTCAAAGACAGCGGTCTTGGGCAAAACAACGTGGCGGGAGCCAGGGCCGTGGCAAGACTCGCATCCGACCCCCGCTTCAAAGAAAGTACCCTTTTCCAAATCGGCGCCGGTTGCGTGACAACCGCCGCATTTTTCTAGCCAGGGGCGTTTGTCCCAGTCTGCCTCGCGGTAATTGGTCCAATCATGGTTCCAGGCATCATACTCAATGGGAGCGATATAGAGCTTGCCGTTTTTTTCAACCACAAATCGCTGTTTCCATTGAATGCCCTGGGTGTATTTTATCTCCCCGACTTCGGGGATGTAAATTTTATCGATCGGCACCTTCAGCTCTTTTTCGCGCTTTTTCAGATCAGCCCGGATGACGTCGGGATTAATTTCAGTGATCAGTGCATCCTGATTCTGAGTGACGTTCTGGAGTGTCCGGCTATGGAGGGTCATCTTCCAGGAATCGTAGTGCTCCAGGTGGCAGACCTTGCACTGCTCTGAGCCGACATAAGTTTTCGGGGCGCCGACGATCTCCTCAATCTGCGTCTTTTCAGAGCCGCAGCCGGCCAGTCCGGCAGCCACCAGCACCGATAACACAACTTTAATCCATCCACTTGTTTTCATTTTTCCTCCTCAGTACGAGATAAAAATAAAGCCCGAAAGTTATTCGGTTAATTTGTCGAATGAATCCTTCCTTCTTTCAAAGGCAGAAATTTATCACCCAATGTGTAACAAAGCAAAAACCCACCGATAATTCCTCCGATCAAAAGCACCTCCATGAAGACAGGTGTAAATGAAGAAAGGCCTTTTTTGATGACGGGGTAGACTTGCGAAGCGACAATAAAATCATATCGCTTCACAAAGTAGCCGACCAGGACCATCACCGAGGCGCATAAAACTCCTGCCATCTTCTTTTGTTTGACGGCATAAAGCAG
>CBDUUO010000446.1:0-3421 GCA_965370395.1 uncultured bacterium | reverse complement strand
TAAACCGCAGCGGTTCTATCCTCTTGGATGAAATTTCTGATGCATTTTTTTAAGATGGTCGCGGGTGACGTGTGTATAAATCTGGGTCGTAGAGATATCCACATGACCCAACATGATCTGCACCGCCCTCAGGTCGGCACCGCCTTCCAGCAGGTGACTGGCAAACGAATGCCTTAAGCTGTGCGGTGTAATTTTTTTGTTAAGTCCTGCCCGCATCGCATAGCGTCGCAGCAACTTCCAAAATCCCTGGCGTGTCATCGGTTTGCCGGCACGGGCAATAAAAAGATACGGGCTGGTGGTTTGCTTTAAACGCGGGGATCTGACGGTTTTTAGATAGGTATTGATTTTTTCTCTGGCATGAACGCCGATCGGTACAATTCTTTCTCTGGAACCTTTACCGAAGACGCGAACAAATCCGGCTTCCAGATTGATATCCTGTAATTTTAAATTGATAAGTTCAGAGACTCGCAAGCCGGCCGCATAAAGGAGTTCCAGCATGGCTGCGTCCCTGATGCCGATGGGTTTGTCGGTATCCGATGCCTTCAGTAAAAGTTCAATTTCTTCGGTGGATAAAACGTGGGGTAATTTTAAACCGGACTTCGGAAGATCAATCAGTCGGGCGGGGTCATTCCGCAGGATTTTTTCCTGAACCAGAAATCGATAGAACCCTCTAATGGCGACCAGATGCCGCGCCCTCGAACGCGTCGCCAGACCGGTTTTTCTGAGAAGAATTAAATGCTTCAGAATCAGAGGAGTATCTTCTTCGGAAAAAGCAGTCGATTTATTTTCAGCCAGAAAATTGCGGTATCGGATGATATCCCGGCTGTAAGCTTCAAGCGTTTTTTGCGCTAATCCTTTTTCGACCAGTAAATAGTTCAAAAATTGGTCGACCAGGGCATCCGGGGTAGGTGGTTTGGGTTTCACCATAACTGACTTATCTCATGATTCATCATGTTTTTCAATGATGGCAGGGGTTATAAATTTTCAGAAAGCGCGATAATGTTTTTAACTTTTTACCGACCGGATACCAGGCAGATGTACAATTTTTGCACAGCAAAACCAGCGAAGCCTTTTCTCCATCCAGATCCCAGCCGCAGTGGGGGCACAGGGTTGAAATAAAATGAATGCGCCAGTCCGGGCTTTCAGCGGGCAGTTGATCAATGTCAAAATTTTCTGCCGGTGCCGCTGCAATCGGACGGTCAAGCACGGCATCATAAAGGCGGTTTTGCATGTAAAAGGGGGCGTAAATCAGGCTGAGGGTTTCACCAATATGAGCATGATGCAGGACGGGTTTGGGCAAAGACTTCCCAAAACGGTCTTCAAAGTTTTGTTTGACATCCTCGAAGGACTGGGTGGGTTTAAGAAAACGGCCTGCGGTATCGGGTTTTACAAATTTGAGCTTCAACGCCTGGCTGCGCAGGCCCAGGCTGATCGGAAACAGGTGCGATAAGACGGCCTGGTGGCTCACATCGACAAATTTATGGGCTAAACCGTTGCCCGCACAGGAAAACAGCATGCCCTTGAAGCGCCAGTAGGGGAAAAACAACAATTCTTTTGATTCCGGGGCCTTGCTGGGAAGCATATAACGAAACACATCTGTTGCCACCAGATAAGACTTTACCCTGCAGAATTCACAGGCAAAGAGGCGATCCGTCTCTTCCATAATTGCGGGTGCGCCGCATTGCGGGCACTGATGTTCAATCAGGAAATTAATGCGCTTCTCCGATTCGCTTAACCGCTTCGATACGCCACGAAGAACACGAAGATGTCAGAAGATGAATTCAAAATATATGCAATTAACGCTGTTGCTATGAATAAAAAACATCAGCCTAATTTTTCGCCGCATTCATTGCAAAAAACCGCATCAGGCAAATTCTCATTTCCGCAATTTGGGCAGAATTTTGTTTCGGGTTTTTCCTCAGCCGGATGACCGCAGCGCGAACAAAATTTGGCTGTCGGGGTGAGGTTTTTCGAGCAGCGCGCACATTGCTCAAAAACCAAAAGCTGATGGCCGCAATCGGGGCAAAACTTTGAACGGGCTGGAATGGAATTGCGGCATTCAGGGCATTTTGATTCCGGCTGATCCTGATCAGGCCGGGGCTGGGCGCCGGCAAAATATTGAGCAAACATTGCCGGCAACATTAACCCGAGTCCGGTTCCCATCCCCATACCGGAGCCGCCCTCGGATTCAGAGGCTTTTTCCATGGCCATGGCCGCTTTCATCTGCATGAGATTATTCATATTCTGTATGATTTAGAATGCTTGTAAAAAATTCAATTGTTTAGAGATATAGAATGCTTATCGGTCATTTAAAGTTTAAACTTAAGACGGCCGAATCCGTGCGGAAGACCTGCTGTGGGTTAAACCCAGCCGGTACTTACGGAATGAAAAAATGGGCATCCGTGGGAATCCAGGTATGATCCATTTGTTTGATATCACTATATTTTTTATTTGACATAGCGGATTCTTTATCGGATAATACCACGTTTGGTCTACCAGATAATCTGATGATGGTTGGATATCAAACCGGAAACATCCTTACCCCATAAACTCCGGCGATAAAGGGAGGTCATGCAGAAAAAAGACGAAAGAAGGGTGTTTGAACGTTATGACAATAATGCGCCGATTGTCTATGCTTATCATGATACCGATCACTTCTTTCAGGCGGTGATGTGTAACCATTCAAATGAAGGCATGTGCTTTACAACATCGGAAGCGGTTGACCCGGGTTCCGACATCTACATCATGATGGAAAATTATTCACCGGATACGATCGATGCGGACCATTATGAAGGCTATTTTGCCGAGGTTAGATGGTGCCAGCAACTGCCTGCTAACGAGGTTCCCGGCTACCAGGTCGGTGTAAAATATTATAAGACCGTTATCGATTAGTTTGCCGCGTTCATTTTCAAAAGCCTTCCTTAAATCACCATTAGGATCAGTCCCTCTTATCTCGTGAATCGAGTTTATACCGCTTTTCATAATAATGTTCCGAATTACGGAATTGCGGCATAAACGATTGTACGGTTGTAGAAAAAAAACGTTTGAATACCGGAACGTTTTTTTGACAACCACTATAAGGTTTACATGCCGAAACCAGAGAATTTGAATATCAGGTAAAGCGCTTCTTAGAGACGCTTTAATTTGTAACTTCTTGATCTCAAAATGCTCTCTACTTCATATATCAAAGAAAAAACTTGTGATTTCCAATAAGTCCTGTTATTTAATATCATCTAAACTTGATAAAGAGAAAGCCTAACGCTCAAAAGGCAGAACGAGAGGCCTACCTTAATTTAGCTTCAGTTGACTCCTTGTTGACTCCAACCTAAAAAGCTCCCAAGCAAATTGTCCCGGAGCTTTGGAAACTGGTACGCCTGGCAGGATTCGAACCTGCGGCCTACGGATTAGAAGTCCGTTGCTC
>CBDUUO010000445.1:0-3425 GCA_965370395.1 uncultured bacterium | reverse complement strand
GTGTTATTTAAAGAACTCAACTGGGCTAAAATATACCACACGACTTTTGTAACATTTTTGTGGGACATAACACTAGAAGCTACCTAACAATTACAGTAGGAGGTAAATCATGGCACTTGAAATAACCAGTTCGGCATTTTCGGAAGGCGAAATGATACCGACTCGTTATACCTGCGACGGGCCGGATGTTTCTCCGGATTTAGCATGGAGCGGCGTCCCCGAGACTGCCCAAAGCCTGGCGCTGATTTGTGATGACCCGGATGCGCCCATGGGTACCTGGGTGCACTGGGTGCTGTTTAATATTCCGGCCGGCGCAGGCGGGTTGCCGGCCGAAATACCGTCGGATGCCACCCTGGAAAGCGGCGCCCGGCACGGCACAAATGATTTTCGCAGATTGGGATATGGCGGGCCCTGCCCTCCGGGCGGCACCCACCGATATTTTTTTAAGCTTTATGCGCTGGATACCGAGCTCAATCTGGCAAGCGGCATTACCAAGGCCCAGCTGCTCGAAGCCATGCAAGGCCACATTTTAGCCGAAGGTCAGATGATGGGCACCTATAAACGCTGATTTCAAATGATTGCAGGAATTCGCCACAGACCCACACAGACTCACACGGACCTTTTGTTCGGCCGACTCTGGCCGAACAAAAACTGCAATCCCGCTACGCGGGATAAAAAGTCCTTAATAATTTGTGGCGAATAGCAACATGAAACTCTTTTGTTTAATACCTCTATTTCTTCAGAATTAACACTGCACAGCCGCGAAGGCTTAATGTTTTTCCTCGGGCAACGATGCCAGAGGAAGAGAAACTGTTTGTGTGTGTCTGTGTGGGTCTGTGGCTAATTATCCTTATTCCAGAACTTCTGCAGTGCATCGGCCAGCTGCCGGGTATCCTGCACTCGGACCGGATCCCATTCTTCGCGCAGCAAGGATTTATATTGAAAGCGGGCATAGCGTTGATCGATCAATAGCACTACCCCGCGATCTTTTTCCGTCCGGATTACGCGACCCGCAGCCTGCAGCACCCGGTTTATGCCCGGGTAAAGATAGGCATACTCAAACCCGGCACTCAGGGTACGGGTAAAGTATTCCTTGATTAATTCTCTTTCCAGACTGATGCCGGGCAGCCCCACCCCGACGATCACCGCTCCCACCAGACGGTCGCCGACCAGATCGATGCCTTCACCAAAAATTCCGCCCATCACCGCAAAACCAACCAGTGTCTGTGGGTTGTCCTCTGAAAAACGCTTTAAAAACGCTTCTCTTGCAGGTTCCGACATGCCTGAGGTTTGCAGAATGGTTTCAATTTGCGGGTTGTGGTCTGTAAATGAATGATAGATTTTGCGCATGTACGCGTAGGAAGGAAAATACAGCAGATAATTTCCTGTTTTTTGCTCAACCAGGGCGGTAATGGCCTGGGATACCTGGGACACGGTTTGGTCCCGGTGACGATAGTAGGTCGAAATCTGATCTGAGATTAAAAGGCCCAGGTTTTCACCGGGAAAGGGTGACGGCAGAATCAGGTGGCGGGCCGCGGGGTCACAACCCAGGATTTGTTTAAAATAATCCATCGGTGTCATGGTGGCCGAAAATAATACGGCGGCCTGGCATCTGCCCATC
The DNA here is from genome assembly GCA_965370395.1 of uncultured bacterium. Classification (GTDB taxonomy): domain Bacteria; phylum Desulfobacterota; class Desulfobacteria; order Desulfobacterales; family JAHEIW01; genus JAHEIW01. Next base: position 1,804 of record CBDUUO010000445.1, on the reverse strand, counting down.
GCTTTTTCGAGATGGGCCGCAGGATCGATACAGAACAATTTGAGTTTCAGATCCTTGCCGATTTTTTCATAACAGCTGGTGTAGCATTCATCATATTGGTCGGCAACTCTGATGAATCCGGATATGGCAAAATACAGGTCCAGTAAACTCTCGCGAAACGCGGTTTTAATATTTTGGGAAAGCCAGCGTTCGGCAATGAAAAGAAATCCTCTCAGAAGCGGGACCAGCTCATCCGGCGGGTTTTTTTCCGCCAGCAGATTGCCTGATTCTTCACATTTTTTTCTGGCTTTGACCAGCCAGGCGTTGATGCGTCCCAGGCTTTTGAAAATATGCGGCAGTTCATTTTTTAACTGTCGCCTGATGTCCAAAACCGGTTGTTTGAAAATCTCGGCCGAAAACATTTCCCGGGAGCGATCGACCAGATTATGGGCCTCATCGATTAAAAAGATATAGTCCCCGTTTTCTTCCTGGAAAAACCGGCGCAAATATACGCGTGGATCAAAGACATAATTGTAATCACAGATGATGCAGTCCGCCCAGAGAGAAAGCTCCAGGGAAAACTCAAACGGACACACGCGGTACGTTCTGGCCGTCCCGGCAATCTGTTCGCGTGTAAAAGCGTCCCTGGCAAAGATGGCTTTGACAGCGTCGTTGATGCGGTCATAGTGGCCCCGGGCATATTCACACTCTTCCGGATTGCAGGCACTATCGGGACAAAAACAGATTTTGTCCTTTGCCGTCAGGGTGACCGATTTTAATCTGAGGCCTTTCGCGCGTAATTTCTCCAGGGCCTTTTCAGCCACTATCCGTCCGGTGGTCCGGGCGGTAAGGTAAAAAATTTTTTGACTCACTCCTTCAGCAATGGATTTAACTGACGGATAGAGCACAGCGATCGTTTTGCCGATACCGGTCGCCGCCTCAACGAGCAATTGACCGTGATTGCGCATCGTACGGAATGCTTCAACGGCCATCTGGCGTTGACCGGGTCGGTAGGTCGCAAAAGGAAAGTCCAAATCCTGTACGGATTCATCGCGCTTGCGGGACCAATCGATGATCGTTTCGGCCCATTCCAGGTAACGCGCGACGAGATCGTTAAAAAAAATCTCCAGCTCTGGAATGCCAAACGTGCGTTTGATCTCACAGACTTCACCGGTATCGATCCGGTAATAGGTCAGCTGGGTCATAATTTCATCCAGACCCTGCTGGCTCCCATAAAGATAGGCGTATGTTTTGACCTGCCCCCAGTGGACCGGATGCTGATTTTTTTCAAAATAATCCGGATTTCGTGTGGTGGTTTTTATTTCTTCAATGATGGTTCGGTCCGGTTCGGCATAAATGCCGTCGATGCGGCCGCCGATAATTAGGCGAAATCGATCCGTTTCAATCTGGTGGGAAATCGAAACCTCGGGCTGATAGGTATCGGGACGTGAATTTTGAATTTTTTGATGCGCCCGGATCCCTTCGACCGGGCGGCTGGAACCCAGAAACTCAAATACCAGGTCCCCTGACCGCAGGACATTTTCGATGAGTTCCCGCACTGCAATTTTCAGTTCGCTTTTCAATTTTTAAAATTTGACACACTCAATTTAGGTTAACCTTTGATGAGAAAATCGGGCGGGCGTAAAGCCCGCCCCTACACAAAGCTGTTTAATCGGTCTTGTAGGGGCGGGGTTTATCCCTATAAGCGCTAAGTTGTTTTGTAAAAATTCACAGGTTACACTTCTGCCATACAGGGTTGTTTTGAAAGATGAACGTCCAACGTTGAACATCGAATAATGATGTCGCTTCGCTCCGCAATTTAATT
>CBDUUO010000444.1:0-3425 GCA_965370395.1 uncultured bacterium | reverse complement strand
GCGGCCGCCTTAAGGGCGATCATCAGGACCGACATGGCCGCCGGTGTCATCCCGTCGATACGCGACGCCTGACCCAGCGATGTCGGCTTCGTATGGGACAATTTTTCCTTCAATTCATTGGAAAGACCGTGAATGCAAAAAAAATCAAATTCTTCCGGTATCTTTATTCGCTCCAGGTTTTTAAATTTTTCAATTTCATTGAGCTGTTTTTGAATGTAGCCCTCGTATTTAATTTCGATCTCAACCTGCTCGGCCACCTTGTGACTGAGGGTTTGCGGCGCCTTTGCCAGGACTTCGACCATTTCGTACCCCAGCTCAGCTCGCTTCAATAGTTGATCCAGATAGGTACCGCTTTGAATCGGCTGTGTACCGCTGCTCTGCAAATATTGATTTACGCTATCATCCGGTTTGATGATGGTCTGTTTGATCCGCTGAATCTCGTGATCAATCTGGGTTTTGCAAGCCTTGATTTCTTTGAGGGTGTCGTCGTTGATTAAGCCCAGTTCGTGGCCGACTTCCATTAATCGCAGCGATGCGTTATCTTCCCGCAGCATCAGACGGTATTCGGCTCTTGAAGTAAACATCCGATACGGCTCCCGAGTGCCGCGGGTAACCAGATCATCGACCATGACCCCCATATAAGCCTGGGATCGATCCAGAATAAAGGGCCCCCTTTTCTGGATCTGGCAGGCGGCATTAATACCGGTCCACAGTCCCTGTGCCGCGGCTTCTTCATATCCGGAGGTTCCATTGATCTGCCCCGCCAAAAACAGTCCGGCCACCCGATCGGTCTCCAGAGTGGGTTTCAGCTGGATCGGATTGACGTAATCGTATTCAATGGCATAGGCCGGCCGCATAATTTCCGCCGCCTCCAGTCCTTCGACCGACCGCACCAGTTCGATCTGAATTTCCAGGGGCAGACTGTTGCCCAGTCCGGAGGCATAAATTTCCTGGGTGTCGATCCCCTCCGGCTCCAGGATCACCTGATGCCTGTCTTTGTCAGGGAATTTGACGATTTTATCTTCAAAAGATGGACAATAGCGGGCCGAAATACCCTGAATAATTCCGCCGTACAATGCCGAGCGTTCCAGATTTTTGCGCACGATCTTATGCGATCGCGGATTGGTGTAACCGATATGGCTCGGCAGCTGCGGCAGTCTCAGGAAATCGGTAAAATATGAAAAGGGGATCGGGTTGGCATCCGACTCCTGGACTTTAAATTTTGAAAAATCAATACTGGATTTTTTCAATCGCGGCGGCGTGCCGGTTTTCATGCGGCCCAGGTCAAATCCCAATTTTTTAAGGTCGGCTGCCAGTCCGTAAGATGCAAATTCGCCGGCCCGGCCGGCCCGGAATGAATTAAAACCGATATGAAGCAAACCGCTTAAAAAGGTACCGGTGGCCAGCACAACCGCCTGTGCCTGATATCCAAAGCCGGTGTGATCTTCCACACCCACTACCCGATTGCCCTCCACCACGAGCCGCTCCGCCAGGGTCTGTTTGAGATCCAAATCGGGTTGCGACTCGATAACCGCCTTCATGGCCATATGGTATCGAATCTTATCATTTTGGGTGCGGGATGAATGTACGGCGGGCCCCTTTTTCGTATTCAGGGTTCGGAAGGATATGGCGGTTTTATCGGTAATTTTGGCCATTTCCCCGCCCAGCGCGTCGAGCTCCTTTACGAGCTGCCCTTTGGCCATGCCGCCTATTGACGGGCTGCATGGCATCGCAGCCAGTTTGTCCAGGTCGATTGCCATCAGCAATACGCTGCAACCCATCCGGGCTGCGGCCAGGGCCGCCTCGCAGCCGGCGTGACCTGCACCGACAACAATGATGTCGTATTTTTTTGGATGATAAACCATTGAAAAAAATTATAAGTCTGGGCATCGCCCCAATTAGATGGAGCTATGCGACTTATCGGATGGACCATTTACGCTTAAGATTGAATAACTAAACGAAAAACTTGAAAATAAAATGATAGAATTCCGCCAATATTGATTTACTCGTAAAAAGTCTGCCAAGCTGTCATTGCGAGCGCAGCGAAGCAATCTCTATCAATCCAAGTCTCTGAAATCATGGGATTGCTTCGTCACTTCGTTCCTCGCAATGACCGGCGGTAGGACTTTTTACGGAACCATCAATATTCAATCGTCAATATTCAGTTTTCCATTCTAACGACAGTTGCCAGTTGATGCTGGCTATGCTAAAAATGATCATAATTTTTAAATAATTTTGATTATAGTACCGGCCGATTTCATGGTCAAGGTTTTGGCAATGGCAGCCGATAAAAGATATAACGATCTAAATACATATCTGAGAGATATCTTTGGATGTCGCGTTCAAAAAATCACTGTCGACGCCGGCCTGACATGCCCCAATCGGGATGGCACCCTTTCGCGCGGCGGGTGCATTTACTGCAACATTCGCGGATCCGGTACCGGCGCCCATGCAAAGGGCCTGTCCGTAACCCGGCAGCTGATCAACGGAAAAAATTCGCTTTCAAAGCGGTACAAGGCAAAAAAATTTATTGCCTATTTCCAGTCTTTTTCCAACACGTACGCCCCGTTGCAGGACCTGCAGCGCCTTTATGAAGAAGCCCTAAAGGTAGATGATATTGTCGGCCTCTCCATCGGCACCCGGCCTGATTGTGTGGATGAAGCGGTTTTGGATTTGCTCCAGGATTATGCAAAGCATCACCTGATCTGGATCGAATACGGTCTGCAGTCGGCTCGCGATGCGACCCTTGCCTTTATCAACCGGGGTCATGATGTGCAGTGCTTTAAAGATGCCGTCGAAAAAACCAGAAACCGCGGCATCAAGATATGTGCGCATGTCATTCTGGGACTTCCCCATGAAACCCGGCAGGACATGCTGCACACAGCCGCAACCATCGCAAAGCTGGGGATTGACGGGATAAAGCTGCACCTGCTTTACGTGGTTAACGGAACCCGCCTGGAAACCCTTTACCGGCAGGGGAAGTTTAAATGCCTTGAACAGCAGGCGTATGTGGACCTGGTTTGTGATTTTCTGGAGCGGATTCCCGCCGGGATGGTCATCCAGCGTCTGACCGGTGATCCCCATCGCAAAGAGCTGGCGGCACCGGGATGGTCGCTTAAAAAAACCGAAACCCTGGAACGCATACGCAAAACGCTGGAAAAAAGAGATTCCTGGCAGGGCAAGTATTTCAAAAGATAGGCAAAGCCACAAGGTTCTAAGTTCTGCGTTCAGAGGTTCAGAGGTTAAGGGCAAAAGGTCTAAAGATCTGTTTCATTGGTTCAATTGGTCTGATTGGTTCGATTGGTTCGGTTGATCAACTAATTTAACCAATTAAACCAATTCAACAAATATAACACCTGTTTTAACTCTAAACCTTCGAGAACCTTTGAACCCAGAACCCTGAACCTTTTAACCTGAAGAGCGAA
>CBDUUO010000443.1:0-3433 GCA_965370395.1 uncultured bacterium | reverse complement strand
CCTGAAAAGGAACCTGAAAAAAAGAAATATCGTTATAAATGGAAATAATGTCAGATAGTTCCGATAATTTACCGGCTTTTTTAACCTAATCAATCGGGGTTGACCTTTTATTCTGGATTATTAGCAAATATTATTCAAAGAGGCTGCTATGCGCAGTAACCGAGTAAAAAGGATGATAATTGTGATTATATGGATAATCTTAATACTTTCAATATGTTTGCCGCAATATATTTATGCACACCAACAATCGTCACCTTTTAAGGCATCCTCTGTTTCTGCATTGCTCATGGATGCCCATACCGGCCAAATCCTATTTAGCCAAAATCCACATCTTCGTATTCAACCGGCCAGCCTGGCCAAATTGATGACCCTATTCCTGATATTTGATGCGCTTAATCAGGGCAATATCCAGCTGAATGATGAGGTGTTGATTAGCAAAAAAGCTGCGCAGGCCGGTGGCTCGAAAATGTACCTCCGGGAGGGCAGCCAGGTTCCTCTGGTTGAGTTAATCAAAGGTATTGCTGTTGTCTCAGGCAATGATGCATGCATGGCAGTGGCAGAGTGGCTTTATGAAAACGAGCGGGATTTTGTTGAAAAGATGAATCAAAAGTTAAAGAATCTAAGAATACTGAATAGTCAATTTCAAACTGTCGATGGATGGCCTGATCCAGATCAGTATACTACAGCCTACGACATGGCGATGCTTGCGCAAGCTTATATCCGGGATCATCCACAAGCACTTCAATATCATAGATTAAAAGAATTTTCGCATCAAAGCCATATCCTTCACAATCGAAATGGCCTTATTTTTCAGGACCCCTCTGTCGATGGTCTCAAGACCGGTCATGTTGAGGAGGCCGGCTACCATTTGTTGGCAACTGCTAAAAGAGAAAAACAACGTTTCATAGCTGTAGTGATGGGAGCTGAAAAGATAGCAATTCGAGAAAAGGAGGCCATGCAGCTACTCAATTTTGGATTCAACAATTTTTTGACTGTTAGACTATTTCACAAAGGTCAAATCTTATCACATCTTCCAGTTTCGAAAGGCGTCAAGGACCGGGTTGGGCTTGCACCTCATGTAGATGGCGTAGTAACTATCCCTGTCAGTCAGAAAGAAAATGTTTCTTTTGAGATACAGTCAGGTGAGCAACAAGAAGCCCCGATCCAGCTCGATCAGGAATTAGGGGACGCCATAATTTCAGATCAAAAAAATAAATTGAAAACCGTTCCGCTTTTCGCAACTGAGCAAATACAACGAGCAGGTTTTATCAAGATATCTTTGCAAAATCTTGAGTTCATTATTGCCAAACATAAGGTCAGTTTACTCGTCATAATTATCCTTATCTGTATCGTTGGGTTACAAACCTGGCATATTAAAAGACTTCGCAGACAACTCAAAGACCAATATGGGGATGAAAATATAATTAAGGAAAGGCTTAATAAAATATTAAAACCAACAGAGGTGGATTAAGGGTCAGACCTACCCATTTTACAAAGGAATCTTTTCTTCTATAATTTTGACGGCTTTTCTCAGATTTTTATCCTCCCTTAGCCGTATGGATATTCTTCGGCTTGCCTGAGTTACGCCTGTTACAAGGAGGATCTATGAAACGCACTTTGATTTCGATTATGATTGTTTTGGTGGTCTCTTTTGCTGCAATTGCCGGCGATAATCCAAGAATAGAGATGGATACGACTAAAGGGAAAATTGTATTAGAGCTTTACGCGGGCAAAGCACCGAAAACCGTTAAGAATTTTTTGGCATACGTGGACGGCGGTTTTTACAACGGCACCATTTTTCACCGCGTGATCCCCGGCTTCATGATCCAGGGCGGGGGCTTTACCGCTGACATGCGGCAGAGGGACACCCGACCGCCGATTGACAATGAAGCGGACAACGGCCTGCGGAATGAACGCGGAACCATCGCCATGGCCCGCACACCGGATGCGCACAGCGCCACAGCCCAGTTTTTCATCAATACAGTGAACAACGATTTTCTGAATCACAAGAGCAAATCTCCCCAGGGCTGGGGGTATGCGGTGTTTGGGCGTGTGGCTGAAGGCATGGCCGTTGTGGACGCCATCTCCGGGGTCAAAACCGGTACCCGCGGGAGGTTCCGTGGTGTGCCGACCGATCCCATCTTGATCATCAAAGCCGTTCGATTGCGGTGAGGGTTCAGGGCGCGGCCTTTTCCGGCGTTATTTACGATTCTTCCAGAATTTCAAGCGCTTTTTTAAGCACCTGTTCGGGTGGGATTTGTTTTAAACACAGATTATCACCGTCACAGGGTGAATTGCGGTGATTGTAAGCTGTCAGGCAGGGAGAACAGGGCAGGGGGTTATAGAATATGGTTGTCTTCTCGTCAGCCGGGCCATACAGGTCGGGCGTTTCCGGGCCGTAAAAAATGATGGTCGGAATGGGCGTTATGGCTGCGAACTGCCCCGGACCGCCGTCATTGGTGATCAAAAGTGCGGCAAATTGAAAGATCAGCATGAGTTCGCTCACCGTACGGGTATATCCGGTCAGGTCAATACAGGCCGGCTTATTGCATTCCGACAGAATCGCGGTTGCCAGATCCCTGTCTTCCGCCAGCCCGACAACGCCCACTGCGTACCCTTTTTTAATCAGCTCGCCGGCAACCTGGCTGTAATAATTGCGGGGCCAGGCTCTAATCGGCAGTATTCCACCGCCGGGGTAAATCAGAACCAATCTCTTATCGGCAACGGCTATGAAATCGGCCTGCAATCTGGCCTGCATGGCGTCAATTTCATCCCGTGCAAAATCGATAAGCGGCGCTCTCAGATTCGTGCGTCCCAGCGGTTGTTTGGCCTTTGGCACGCTGACGGAATCAATAGCCGCTGCCAGGGTCAGAAACTGCCTGGAGATATGGTGATAGGGGTTGAACAAAACAGGGCGATTAATAAAACTGCCGCGATAAAGGCCTTCCTGGGTGTACGGATGAAAGCCGACGCGAATCTTGGCGCCGCTTAAAAATGAAAATATACTGCTGATTCTGGCAAACAGCTCACAGTCGATGACCACATCAACTTTTAGTTTGCGGATTTGATTCAACGCTCGCAGGCAGTCGATTGCAAAGACGTGAAAAGATGTATCGCGGATGGTCAAAATATTTTCTGGCGGGGTGACACCCAGCAGAGTTAAGACTTCTTTATTTCTTTCAAGCAAAAGCCCATACAGGTTGGCTCCGGGGTACCGCTTTTTAAGCTGCTGGAACATGGGGTAGGCCAGAATAAGGCTCCCCATCTCGGACAGCAGAATTACCAGAAACTTCTTGGCCTGAAACCCGTCATCCTCATCTTTGCTTTTGCGGTGAAAAAGTGAAAAAAGCCGGCAGATAAATGCGCCGATATAACGATCCACTTTGCGCTGAAAGTTGATATTCATTTCTACATCACTGTCCTGATCGGTTTA
>CBDUUO010000442.1:0-3433 GCA_965370395.1 uncultured bacterium | reverse complement strand
TGAATCTCAGCGGTGCCATTGAAAAATGGCATATCCGCTCGGCAAAATTCCCGACCGATATAGAGTTAACCGGCGGTGACCTGTTTTGGCGCGGCACGCGAATCGATCTGCAGGAAACCAGCGCCAGATTTGGAACATCAACGATAAGCCGACTCTCTTTGGGCAAACAGTGGGGCAAGATTTCTTTATTTGAATTCAAGGCCGATTCCGCAAATATTCAGATTGCGGAACTCTATCCCTGGCTGATATCCTTTGAGACACTGGATAAGATGTTCAAGGGTTTCGTTGCCACCCGGGGGAAATTGGCACTCAGTGGATTGGATTTCAAGGGGCCTGTGGGCCGCTCCGAGGCCTGGCAGTTTCAACTGGCCGGCGACTTACAGGATCTGGCTCTGGAATCAGATTATTTCAAAGCACCCATTCACATCAACACGGCTAAATTTTCTGCCGAGGATACACCGGGCGTGTCAGGTGTTCACAGTCGTATCAATCTGGATGCGGCTCAATTGAGCTGGGAAGATAGTCAGATCATACTGCAAGGCAGCGCTTCCTTTTCTGCGGATGAGTTATTGCTTGACCTGAAACTGGCTGCCGATCGTTTAAGCTGGGGGCAGGTTGACCAGATAGCAGACCTGGATAAAAATCTGGGGCCCGGTGAAGCCCTGGAGCTGCTGGGGAGCTTGGCGGTTGAATCGGATCATTTTACATATGACGGGTATACCTGGCGACCGATGCATGCAGACATTTCTTTTAATAAATCGGATACCCGAATTGTCATTAAAAAAGCGGATCTGTGCGGCATCCAGTTCCCGGGCATTGTGAAAGTCTCAGCCGATGAGTTCGAATTTTATTTTAACCCGGTCGCCGAAAACCAAAACCTGGAACCCAGCATTGCCTGTCTGACCGCTAAAAAGAATTTAGCCGATGGCAGCTTTAGTCTGGAAGGGGAGCTCATGTCCAAAGCCAGACCGAGCGCCTTCCTCAAATCTATGACCGGGAATCTCGAATTTACGGCCGAGCAGGGCCGAATTTATCGTTTTGGAATGCTGGCCAAAATTTTTGCCTTACTCAATGTTACCGAAATCTACAGGGGCGAGGTCCCGGATTTGACGGGCAAAGGCTTTGCTTACAATTCGATGACGGCGAATGGGGTATTTGAAGACGGCAAACTGATCATCAAAGACACTTCGATCGACAGTCCGTCGATGGGAATCGCCATTGAAGGCGACATCGATCTAATCAAAAAGAAAGTGAATCTTGTCGTGCTGGTGGCACCGTTTAAAACCGTTGATCGGATCGTCAAGATCATCCCTCTGATCGGCAACATACTGGGCGGCAACCTGATTTCGATTCCATTCCGGGCGATCGGAGATTTAGGTGATCCGGATGTCATACCGCTTTCACCCACCGCAGTGGGTTCCGGCCTATTGGGCATTTTGGAAAGAACACTCAAGCTGCCGATAACCATCATCCAGCCCGTTCTTCCGGGCTCAAAAGATGAAGAAGCGGAAAAAAAAGATAAGAAACTACAGTAAATAATCTTGACCCAGCTTCCGGCCAGTAGGGCTTACAGCCCGGAGGGAGGGCCGGGCTTTGATCTCAGACCCCAGAAGGTGAGGTTAACCAAAGGAATAATGGAATGGTGGAAAAATGGAATATTGGAAAATTGGGTTTTGACCTCCGGCCCGACTCCGTCCCTTAGGGGCCTACGCCCCGGAGGGTAGAGCCTACGGCTCGGAGAAGATGCTGGACTTTTGGGTTAAGGGCAATAATCGTTTTGACGATAAAATTAAAAATTGATAATATCCTTTAAAAAAACCATTCTTGACGGTTTCGTAAAAAATCTTAAAACGTCCTTGGGCGTCATTCCCGCGAAAGCGGAAATCCAGTTTTTTCAAATACTTCTGGATACCTGCCTTCGCAGGCATGACGGAATTTCAGGCTTTTAACGAGTCTGTCATTCTTCCATCATCCCACTATTCCATTATTCCAGTACACCTGGGGCATTGGGTTACCGCAAAGCCGCTGATCTCTGACATGACCCAGAATACCAGGTTTTCAATGTCAGAAGTATTGACTTCGCGATTTTCTTGACTTTTTCAACAACCATACTCATATTGATGCTGCAAAAAACACATCGTTTGAAATCAGAAAATTGTCTGATTTTATTAGATGGGTTCTAAAAGGAGGTTAAAATGGCCTATACATGTAAAAATTGCGGAGCGGTCGCCAACGAACCCGGTCACCTGTGTGATCCGTGCGGAGATAAAGCCAAATGCAGTTTCTGCGGGGCTACGGAAACGGATCACACCCACCAGTGCAAGGACAAACTGGCAGCGATGAAGTTTGTTTGCGGTGGCTGCGGACGCGTGGCAATGGAGCAGGAACATCTTTGTAAACCTTCCCTAATTACTTAAACCCCGTAAAATTATCAGGGCGGCCGCTAAATGCCGCCCTTTTTTATTGAAAAAAAGAATGCCATGAACAGCAGCCACCACCGATTTGAACAGGGCCCCATCCGACCGCCCAATGAAGCCCGCAGCCTTCTGTTGCGGTTGACGCGCAACTGCCCCTGGAACCAGTGCCTGTTCTGTCCGGTATATAAAAACCGCAAATTTTCATTACGAACGGTTGATGAAATAAAGCAGGATATTCAGTCGGCAAAACAGATTGCCGATGATATCAAAGCCCTTTCATTGAAACTGGGATACAGCGGAGCCGTCAACGATGCGGTTATCAGCACCATCTTCAATCAGCCCGACACTAACACCCATTACCGCAGCATTGCTGCCTGGCTGTATTATCAGACTGATGCCTGTTTTTTGCAGGATGCCGACAATCTGATTATGAAAACAAAAGATCTGGTTGAGGTCTTGCGGTTTTTAAAAGAACAATTTCCGGAAATCAAACGCGTCACTACCTATTCCCGATCCAGAACAGTTATCCGGAAATCCGTGGATGCCTTAAAGCAAATCCGCGAAGCCGGCCTGGACCGAGTGCATATCGGGCTGGAAACCGGACATGATCCGCTGCTGAAGCTGATGAAAAAAGGCGTAACCGGCGCCCAGCATATTGAAGCCGGAAAGCGGTTATTGGCAGCCGGCATAGAAGTATCCGAGTATGTCATGCCCGGCCTGGGCGGCCAGGAAATGTGGCGCGACCATGCAATAGAAACCGCAAAGGTGCTCAATCAAATCAATCCCCATTTTATCCGGCTGCGCAGCCTGCGGGTGCCGGATCGCGTGCCGCTGCACGTCAAGCTGGAAGATGGAAGTTTCAGTATGCAAACCGATGATATGCTGGCCGAAGAAATCGGGCTATTCATCATAACCCTCGAAGGCATTACCAGTACCGTAACCAGCGATCACATCATGAATCTGCTGGAAGAAGTTAACGGCAAGCTTCCGGACGATAAAGAAAAAATGCTGGCGGT
>CBDUUO010000441.1:0-3456 GCA_965370395.1 uncultured bacterium | reverse complement strand
GCGAGCGACTCCTTAACTTTAGATCACTTCAAACTTTAGATCACTTTTAACTTTTACGGTTTATCCGGGTTAGGAGATTCCGCATGGATTATACATATAGCCAGCAGCTGGTCGAATTTCAGCAACGGGCTCGCGATTTTATCCGGGAAAAAATGGCCCCGGAAGCGGCGGAATGCGACCGTAAATCGGTCTTCCCCCGGCAGACGTTCCGCGACTTCGGCGAGGCGGGTTTTCTCGGGGTTATTGTGCCGCGCGCATACGGGGGTTTGGGCATGGGGGCGATGGCCTATTGTCTGTTGAGTGAAGAATTAGGCCGCTTGAGTGCCGGCTATCATCACAATGGTGTCTTTCAAACCCAGCACATGATACTCAACTATGGCACAGACGCCCAAAAACAGAAATTTTTAAGGGATTTGGCGACCGGCTCGCTTCACGCCGCAACGGCCATATCAGAACCGGAAATGGGGTCCAGTTTCGCACAAATAAAGACTTACGCAACAAAGGAAAAAGACGCCTACATATTAAACGGCGTCAAAAGCCACATCAATGACGCCGCCGAGGCCGATATAATGAACCTTTTGGCTCAAACCGATCGCGGACTGACCATTTTTCTGCTGGAACGCGGCGCTCCCGGTTTCAAAATCCGGCGCAAAATGGATCCAATTGGGTTGCGAACATCGCCGATTTATGAATTTGAATTGCAAGATTGTCCGATTGCACACGAAAAGCGCCTGGGTGAGGAGGGACAAGGACTTCAGATTTTCCTTGACACTTTCAATTTCAGCCGACTGGGAAATGCCAGCGTTTTTTTAGGTATGGCCAAGGCCGCATTGGAATACGCCGTCGAATTTGCCCGCCAACGTAAAGTCGGTAAACGCTACGTTACCGATTTTCAAGGGATTCGGTGGATCATTGCGGAACTTTTCACCAAATTGGAGGCGGCTGAACTCCTGCGCAATAAGGCGGCAACCCTACACGCGCAGGGCAGTGATTACGCCAGTCTTTCGGCAATGGCCAAGCTATTGTGCGGAGACGTGGCCGTCGATACGATCATGGCGGCCATGCGGATGACCGGAAGTCATGGCTGCTATCGGGATGCCCCCTTCGAGCGCTGGCTGCGCGATGCCAAGGCGGAGGAAATCGCCGGCGGCCCCCCGGAAATTATGAAAAACATCATTGCCAATCACATTCTCAAAAAAGAAAGGAACGCATAGTGTCTCTGAAAGGGTTATACTTCGAGGATTTCTTACCGGGAAAACAATTTGAAACCCACAAACGAACAATTACCGAAACCGACCTGGTGAACTTTGTCACGCTGTGCGGCTTCTTTGAACCGCTTTTTACTGATCAAACATATGTCGAAACCGAGACTCCCTTCGGAAGGCGGATCGCACCCGGTGCACTGTCACTCGCTTATGCTGAAGGTCTGTCCATTCTTTCCGGCATCATCCACCAAACGGGCATGGCCTTTTTAGGACTGGAGCTGCAGATACACAAGCCGGTGTTTATCGGCGATACCATCGGTGTTGAGATTGAGATCCTCGACAAACGCGCAACCCGAAAGCCGGATCGTGGGATTGTCACATTTCGTCATCGGGTCATCAATCAAAAGGATGAATTGGTCATGGAATACACAGTCAAGCGGATGATTCGACGGAAAAGCGCCGGCGGATAGATTCCAATGTTACCAATGTATACGCGAAATGCCCTGTACAAACATGTCGACCATGTCGCCGTGGTGGTGAACAATATCGAGCGGGCGGCTGACTTTTACCGGGATGTTTTTCAGCTGGATCTCATTATGGGGCTCTCCTATCCGCCGGATGGCGTCCATACCAATCTGGTGTTTTCACTGGGCCCTGAAAATGAGCTTGAACTTATGGGACCCCTGGGAGACCGCGGCTTTATCGTGGACTTCCTGAAAAAACATGGACAGGGCGTTCATCACCTGGCCATCGAGGTGACCGACATTGATCGGGTCACTGCCATGTTGCAACAAAATGGGATCCGTATTTTCGGCCGGGCCGAGTTCAAAGGCATGCGATTTACGTTCTTGCATCCGGCATCGACTTTGCGCGTGGGAATGCAGCTCATGCAGAGAAAGCCTCAGAAGCAATCCCACGATCCGCTTATCAAAGGCCTTGATCATGTCGCCATCCGAGTATCCAATCCTGACGGCGGCCGTGATTTCTTTCTCCATGGACTGGGAGCCGAACAAATAGCAAAAGGCAAGGATGATCTTATTAATTGCACCTGCGAGCGCTTTATGGTTGGAAACACTCGATTTGACCTGCTGTATGATTTTACAGGCCCCTCGCCGGCGACTCTGACCGACGGCCTTCATCATCTGGCCGTAAAAGTCGATGATCTGTCGGCGGCGATGGGTCATTTCAAACAATTTGACATTGATCGGTTGGCACCATGCTCAGACGAGAGGGGCGTGTTTTTGTCGCAAAACAATATGTTCGGCTGTCTGTGGCGGGTGATGCAGGGCTGAATACCGCCGGCCTTGCCCGGGCAAGGTCAAAACTGTTAATGATTGGGCACACCCATGCGATGATTGTTTGATCGAACTGAAGGAGGATCTATCATGAAAGCCGTCCGCAGATTACATGCGCTTCTGGCCGAAGACGCCATTATACTTGCCCCAGGCTGCCACGACGCTTTAGGTGCCTATTTCATTCAAAGAGCCGGATTTAAAACAGCCTACATGACCGGCTATGGTGCGGCCTGTTCGCTGTTGGGGCGCCCTGATCTAGGTGAACTCACCATGACGGAGATCGTCGATCACGCCGGTCGTATCGCCGATGCCATTGAGATTCCGCTCATTTGCGACGCCGACACCGGCTACGGCGGCCCCTTGAACGTACAAAGAACCGTGCGGGAGTTTGAAAAAGCCGGTGTCGCCGCGATTCATATCGAAGATCAGGTGGAACCGAAACGCTGCGCTGCCATGAAAGGAATTGCTGTGACCGATCTCGATACCGCTGTGAAAAAGATCCGAGCTGCGGTCAGCGCAAAAGAAGATCCGGATTTTATCATCATCGCCAGAACAGACAGCCGCCCCCTTTTGGGTCTTGATCACGCCGTCGAAAGAGCCCGGGCTTTTGCCGAAGCAGGCGCGGACATGGTTTATGTGGAGATGCTGCGCAGTAAGGAAGAGGTGGCGTTTGTCGCCGAATCTGTCAAAGAAGCACCCCTTTTATTCGACAGTTTCGACCATCCCGAAGTTCCGGCGCTGAGCGCCTCAGAGCTTGAGGAAATGGGATATAAGATCGTCACCTACCCGTTTACGTCAACCCTTGCCTATGCAAAAATGTTGGATCAAATTTATCGCGGAATCTTCGAGAAAAAAGGCTCGCAGCATTTTGCGTCACAGCGGATGGATCTTCACGAGTTTGAAAAGATCATGGGGCTTGAAGAAATTTGGCGCAAGGTCGACGGCATTTGACAGTG
>CBDUUO010000440.1:0-3465 GCA_965370395.1 uncultured bacterium | reverse complement strand
CGCTTTATTTTCCGATGTTGCATTCACCGCATCCGCAAACCGGGCATGTGATCGCCTGGCTTCCCTTGGTCGTTTTTTCAGGAGGTATTATGCGATCAATATGCGTTTTAAACGCATGCCCACATTCTCGACAAAGGGCATCGACCTCGTCTTGTTCAATATCTTCATTTTCCATGAGTTTTCCTTTCGCTAAAAATCCCGCGGAAGTTAACCCCCGCGGGATTTTTAGCACAAGCAAGCAAGGGCTTTATTTTTTGTCTTCGTCTTTGACCTCTTCAAAATCGGCGTCAACCACATCCTCATCCGCTCCAGCGGCACCACCGGCAGTCTGGTCGCTGGATTCAGCACCGGCTCCGGCCTGTTGCTCGCTTTGAGAGGCCTGTTGATACATGGCTTCAGCCAGTTTATGGGAAGCCTGGGTCAGCTCATCATTGATCCGTTTAATCTCGGCGGCATCTTCGCCTTCCATGGCCTTTCGCAGCGCCGTAATGGATTCTTCAACTTTGCTCTTGGTGTCGCTGTCGACTTTATCGCCCAGGTCCTTGATTGATTTTTCGGTTGAATAAATCAACGCATCGGCTGAGTTGCGGGCTTCGACCAGTTCCCTTTTCTTTTTATCATCTTCGGCATGCATCTCGGCATCCTTAACCAGCTGGTCAATTTCTTCCTGGGTTAGGCCGGAGGAAGCCGTAATCTGGATGGATTGTTCTTTTCCCGTGGCCTGGTCTTTTGCCGAGACGTTGACAATCCCGTTGGCGTCAATGTCAAAGGTAACCTCGATCTGGGGCACGCCCCTCGGGGCGGGCGGTATGCCCACCAGTTCGAAGCGGCCCAGGGTTTTATTGGTGGCCGCCATTTCTCGTTCGCCCTGCAGCACGTGAATCGATACCGCCGGCTGACTGTCCGCCGCTGTTGAAAATATCTGACTTTTTTTGGTCGGGATGGTGGTGTTCTTGTCAATTAGACGGGTCATGACGCCGCCAAGCGTTTCAATACCTAAAGAAAGCGGCGTCACATCCAGCAACAGGACATCTTTGACATCCCCTTTCAGCACCCCGCCCTGGATAGCAGCACCGAGTGCAACGACTTCATCGGGGTTGACACCTTTATGCGGGTCTTTTTCAAAAATTTTCTTGACGCGTTCCTGGACCGCCGGCATACGGATCATGCCGCCGACCAGAATCACCTCATCGATATCTTTGGCACTCAGGCCGGCATCTTTCATGGCCGTTCGGCAGGGCAGTTCGAGTTTGTCCAACAGATCGCTGACCAATGCTTCCAGTTTGGCCCGGGTGAGTTTAATGTTCAGGTGTTTGGGACCGCTGGCATCGGCGGTGATAAAGGGCAGATTGACATCGGTTTCCATTGATGTCGACAGTTCCATTTTGGCTTTTTCGGCTGCCTCTTTAAGCCGCTGCAGAGCCATTTTGTCACTTCGCAGATCAATGCCCTGATCCTTTTTAAATTCATCCGACAGGTAATCAATGAGTCGCAAATCGAAATCTTCCCCACCGAGATGGGTGTCGCCATGGGTGGCTTTAACCTCAAAAACGCCTTCGCCGATTTCGAGAATGGAAATATCAAAGGTACCCCCACCCAGATCGAAAACGGCGATTTTTTCCTCGCCTTTTTTGTCCAGACCGTAAGCCAGCGATGCCGCCGTGGGTTCATTGATAATTCTCAATACATTGAGGCCGGCAATCTTGCCGGCATCCTTGGTCGCCTGGCGCTGGCTGTCATCAAAATAAGCCGGTACCGTAATGACGGCATCCGTCACTTTTTCTCCAAGATATTCCTCTGCTGAATGTTTGATATCGGCCAGCACAAAGGAGGAGATTTCCGCCGGGCTGTACTGTTTACCTTTGATATTGATGAGGATATCGCCGTTGGACGCTTCTTCAATCTTGTAAGGCAGGATCTTGGCATCATTTTGGACTTCTTTTGATTTAAATTTGCGCCCGATCAGTCGCTTGACCCCGAAAACCGTATTTTCCGGATTTGTGATTGCCTGCCGCTTTGCGATCTGGCCCACTAAACGCTCATCACTTTCCGAAATCGCAACAACTGAAGGTGTCGTACGCCCACCTTCCGGATTTGTGATAATCTGGGCGTCACCACCTTCCATGATTGCAACACATGAGTTCGTGGTGCCGAGATCAATTCCAATAACCTTAGCCATTTTCGATTACCTCCTTACCTTTCCAAATCTTTTATGTCATATGAATTTATATGTCTGTTAACCTGTTTATTTAGGACTTTTTATCTTTGCGGGTTGTTGTTTTCGGCACGCCAACCACCACCATGGCCGGTCTCAGCAGCCGGTCATGGATCAGGTACCCCTTTTGAAATTCGCTGATCACGGTGCTTTCTTGAAAATCGTCGGTTTCTTCCCGCATGACAGCTTCGTGGAACGCGGGATCAAAGGCCTTGCCCCGCGCTTCTATGGGTTTGACGTTGAATTTCTCAAAAACCCGCAGGATCTCATTGAGCGTCAGGTTAAGACCTTCGATTAGACTTTGATCGGTTTTTTTTTCGTCATTTGAGGAATTAATGGCCAGTTCCAAATTGTCGACAACCGAGAGCATCTCTTTGAGCAAAGATTGGTTGGCGTATTTTCTTAATTCCTCCATTTCGCGGGATGCCCGTTTTTTATAATTTTCAAAATCGGCCGAAGCCCTCAGAAGTCGATCGTATGTCTCTTTGACCTCCTCCTCTTTGGCTTCAAACTTGGCTTCCATTTCTTTCAGGCAATTTTCAGCATCTGCAGTTTCAGCATCCCTAGTTTCGCTTTTAAGCGGTTTATCATCGGCGGCGGCCGGTTTTTCAGTATTTTCATTTTTTGCGGTTTCTGCAGCATCAATGTTGATCTTGATTTTCTTTTTTTGTGACATACGCCGATCTTTTCTCCTGAATTGCCAGAGGTATGGTATATTAATGATCTGAAAAATAAGACACTTTGTACCGTTGTCAAGAAGGGATTGGCAGGGTTTTCTACTTAAAAATGCAAGGGTTTACCTTCATTTTTCATACCGCTTTCAAGGTGGCGTGTTGGTTTCTCCCGATCGCAGACCGGCAGCAGCCGGTTTCAGATGTTAAAACCGGGTGACGGGTTTTAAAACGGGGTTGTTTTGATAGCAAAAAAAGATGGTTGTGCACCCTCTATCGAATCTTTGTGGAGTGCGTAACTCATTGTCATGACCGGAATCTGCCCACGACACAGACCGCGTCACTTATCGCTGCTTCCTTCCGGATCTGACGAGGTTCGTGACCGTCTGTTGCATGGCGTCCGATCAAAATGCGTTACGGCTTTCCACGTATAAGACCCTTCAGAGGGAATTCAGCCCCGCGTAAGCGGATTTCGGGAATAGGGCACCGCTAGCTCCCCGCCTAGCACAACCGGATCTAGCATACTTTATAATCTGTATTTTTCAACAAAAAAATTCTCAAAGCCACTATTTACATCCT
>CBDUUO010000439.1:0-3477 GCA_965370395.1 uncultured bacterium | reverse complement strand
ATCTTCAACCGCTCCGCCACATTGGGATCATCGATGCCCAGCGCGTCGGACATGCCGATGGGCAATGATGTGGATCGCCCCAGCGGCGCCACGATTTTTTTCAATTCAGTGTCAAAGCTTAGATAAAGATCGACCACCCGCTGGGCCACCTGTTCGACATCAAGCCGCCGATACAGGCGCGGATCCTGGGACGTAATTCCTTTGGGACACAGGCCGATGTTACAAATGTTGCAGCGGTCGGATTCAGAACCCAGACACCCGGCGGCGGCCTGCATGACATACTTTCCGATTTGCACCCCGCTGGCGCCCAGCATGTAAAGAGCGGCAGCATTGGCCGCCAGGTTCCCGTTTTTGCCCACGCCGCCACCGGCAAACAACGGCAATTGGTTTTGCATGCCCAGCTGCACCAGGGTCAGGTAGCCATCGCGAATATTACTGGCGATGGGGTGCCCCATATGGTTCATGGAAACATTATAGGCTGCGCCCGTCCCGCCGTCCTCACCGTCAATTGCCAGCCCGGCGGCATAAGGGTTGCGGGTCAGGTTGTTTAAAACCGCCATTGCCGTCGAGGTACCCGATATTTTGGGATATACCGGCACCCGGAACCCCCAGGCCATGTACATCGACTGGATCATCTTGGCTACCGATTCTTCAATCGAATACTTGGTCTGGTGGGTGGGCGGACTCGGCAGGTTGACGCCGGTGGGCACGCCCCGGATGGCGGCAATCAGCTTATTGACTTTGTACCACATCAGCAGCCCGCCGTCTCCGGGTTTGGCACCCTGTCCATACTTGATCTCGATGGCACAGGGATCTTCTTTCATTTCCGGGATGGCATGAATAATCTCATCCCAGCCAAAATAGCCGCTGGCGATCTGCAGGATGACATATTTTAAAAACCGAGACCGCAACAACCGCGGCGGGCATCCACCCTCACCGGTACAGATCCGCACCGGCATACCCAGTTCTTCATTTAAATAGGCCACACCCATCTGCAATCCTTCCCACATGTTGGGTGACAGGGCCCCGAAAGACATGGCGCCGATGATCAACGGATAGATCTCGCGAACCGGTGGAATCCAGCCGTTTACGCTTAAAAATTTCAGATTGTCTTCGGGCGGCAAAACGCGTCCCAGCAGGGTGCGCAGTTCGAACTCATGACGACCGGCATCCAGTGCCGGGTCAGTTAACATCGAGATCCGGATGAATTTGAGGCGATCGAGAATACCACCGGGCACATTGCGCCGTCCGCCCCGTCTGCGGGGCTGGCCGCCCTGGTCAACGTGAAATTTGAGTTTATCGGCTTCATCACTTCGGCAGGGAACAATGCAGTCATTGGGGCAAACCATGGTGCACATGGCACAACCGATACATCGGTAAGCCGGGTCTGTTTTTTGCCGGATGCCGTAATAACTTTTATATGCCATGGCTGGAGCTTGCGCCAGGTCCGTCGGGGGCGAGAGCAGCCGCTTGCGAAATACCCCCAGTTCAATGGCATTTACCGGACATATTGCCGTGCATTTGCCGCAAAGGGTACATTTTTCTTTATCCCATAGAACCTGCCACGGTAGGTCTTTAACACTCAGTGTGGAAGGGGTAATGGGTCTTTCTGGTTCCATAACGTAACCTCCTGACGCCCCGGACCGACAAAAGCCGTATCCAGATGCATGGGTTGAAAATCCTTGCTTTTATCCCGGTTTGGAATGGCGGCGTCCAGGCCGCATATTTCTGAAGAAAACGCATAGACACCGGGCTTTCCACCGACAACTCCGGGTCGCAGTTTCTTACGATCCTGCACCATAAACACACTATGATCCGGAAGACAGCCGATGACGCAGTTGGGCCCATCGATAATCAACGGCCGGCAGGTTTGCTTCAGGTTCTTTAAAAAATGGCTGTTGGGATGATCGATCAGATCTGCATCCTGCAGCGGCGTGATAATATGTTTATAGGCTTCAATGCTCAGTCCGAGTTTGGAAACCGCATAATGCAGGATATGGGTAAAAACCTCTGAATCCGACTGGTAGCCGGTATAGCCTGAAAATCCCCGCGACTCCAAAAACGAGCGAATCGGGACAAAGGCCGTATTTTCGCCGTTGGTCATGGTTGAAAAGCCCTGGATGAAAAACGGGTGACAGGCATACAGGGTAATGGCATAGTTGGTATTTTGCCGCCCCTGGGCCATGATCACCCTGGCAAAAAGCTCTTTGCGTTCCAGATTCAGATGCTGGGCAACCAGCATGGGGTCCCCGATTTCCTTGATCATAATCACATCCGGCCAGAAGGAGAAAACGATCATATCATTTTTTTCCTCCCCCATGGCCCGGAGCTCGAGTCGAATTTTAAGAAGCTGTTCATAGAGCTTCTCCCGGCTGAGATCCTCCCACTCTTCCGGGTATTCATAGGCCCGAATCAAATAGACGTCTCGCTTGGGAACGCCGGGAGGGGGTGTTTTGGGCAATTTAACCGAGATTTTATATTTGGTCATAAAGCCGATATCCATCATAAATGTGTCCAGACGCTTTAATCCTTTATCGCTGAAAATCCCCGATAAAATGGGCGCATCCTTCATTTCCTCAAAGGGCCCGGCAAGATCACGCAGGAAAATCCCGACCCCCGAACAATCGTGACCCTCGCGCATAACATCAAGCGCCTTCAGGGCGACCATCGGTGATAACGGTTCCTGACTGGTGATGGCAAATAAGCGGCACATGGCAATTGATCTCCCTCTTTAGTATTCATTTTCAGATAAAAAAACCTGCCGAACAACAACTGACAGGCGTGCAACCTCCATAGCGATGGAAACGGTGAACTGCAGTAATGGTGATTAGATCAGACTGGTTATCGCTTCAGGCAGGATGAGCTGCAAATTATGGTCGTCAAAAAATTCAAAGCTGGAATTTTTATGGGAGTTTATCGGATGAGTTTAGCAAGCCACAAAAGGTTTACTGGGACAACCGCAGGGCGTGCTAACAAACATACGGGGCATCATATTGGAATGGTTCCCGAATCATGGACCGGGATGAAAGATTAGTGAAAAATAATGCCAACCCATACCTTGTATTACCCCTAGCGGGAATTTTTAAATTTTGTGTCTCCCTTCTAACCGGTTTTGATTAAAGCCCCCTACCGAAAAACCTTCGCCCAAATCAGTCCAACGCTTATAGCACATATATATCATTTGAAAAACAAAAAATTTTTATATCAACGATTAATCCGATGGGGCCGCATGCAGCGTCACGTCAGCGCATGCGGCCCTTTTATGCATGGCTGGGGGTAAGCTTGCTGTATCCCTAGTGTGGTGTCCCGCAAGTAATTTACAAAACATAGATTGAGTTTATTAATGTTAATTCGTTTTATTTTAGGTGTCAGGAATAAGTAGGCTTCGGGTGTCAGTTAAAGGCGGGTGTCAGGTGTCAGTGTTCAGGTGTCAGATTACAGAGGTCAGATGTCAGAGGACAGAAGACAGATGATAAA
>CBDUUO010000438.1:0-3478 GCA_965370395.1 uncultured bacterium | reverse complement strand
TTACGCGTTTCGCTTTGTGTCTTGGTGCCTTTGTGGCAATTTGTTCCGGTTTATCTGGGTTAAGCGATTAACATGACAAAAATGAATTCGACTTTTTACGAATTCATCAAAAATATACATTAAAACTGCCGAAATGCCGCCGATGTACTTCTATTGTGTTACCTGAATTTTGCACGAGTCGGAGGCTTTCATATGCAAGATTCAGGTATCATACCAACCCTTGATCCAGCATGGCATTGACAACACGCACAAAACCGGCAATGTTGGCGCCCACCAGATAGTTGTCCGGCACGTCGTATCGCGCCGCCACATCCAGACAGTTTTGATGGATGTTTTGCATGATGGTTTTAAGACGGTGATCGACCTCCTCTGCAGACCAGTTCAGGAGCATTCTGTTCTGGGCCATTTCTAATCCGGATACAGCCACCCCACCTGCATTGGCAGCCTTGCCCGGTGCATAGAGAAGCTTTTTATCCAAAAAGATTTTGACAGCCTCCGGCGATGACGGCATGTCGGCACCTTCGCAGATCAATTTGATGCCATTGTTGAGGAGGTTATAGGCATCATTCTCCGAGATTTCATTTTCCACGGCACAGGGAAATGCACAATCGGCCCTTTGATTCCACAAAGAATTGTATTCCAGTGAGGTGTCGGCTTCCGTGTAAACCGTTTCAGAATATTTATCGACATATTCTTTGATTCTACCCCGTTTCATATTTTTTAAGCGTTTGACGAAATCCAGCTTTTGTTTATCGATACCTTCCGGATCATAGATATAGCCGGATGAATCAGAGAGGGTCAGAACTTTGCCACCCAGTTCAATAATTTTTTCAGCCGTGTGTTGCGCCACGTTCCCGGACCCGGACACCAGACAGGTTTTACCTTCAAAGGTTTCATTCTGGGTAGCGAGCATCTCTGCTGCAAAATAGACAACGCCGTAACCGGTTGCTTCGGGACGAATATAACTTCCGCCCCACTGCAACCCTTTACCGGTCAATACACCGGTGAATTCATTGCGTTGTTTTTTATACATGCCAAAGAGATACCCGATTTCTCTGACCCCTACGCCCAGACCACCGTCAGGAATATCCGTATCCTGGCCGATGTGATGGGACAGTTCGCTCATAAAACTCTGACAGAACCGCATGATCTCATTATCTGATTTTCCTTTGGGTTCAAAATCGGATCCGCCCTGAGCGCCTCCCATTGGGAGTGTCGTCAGTGCGTTTTTCAACGTTTGCTCAAAAGCTAAAAATTTAAAAATGCCAAGATTGACTGAGGGGTGAAATCTTAGCGCTCCCTTAAAAGGACCCAGAGCGCTGTTCATTTCTATCTGGTATCCACGATTTACCCGCACATATCCTTCGTCATCCATCCAGGGTACCCTAAACAAAATCACGCGTTCGGGTTCCGTGATTCGCTCGATAACACCCAGCTGGCGATATTCAGGGTGATGGTCTAAAACCGGCTTTATGGTGTCAATCACCTCCTGTACAGCCTGGTGAAATTCTTTCTCCCCCGGATCTCTTGCCAAGATCTGCTTCAAAGTAGTATCTGCCATCTCTAACCTCCTTCAATTGGGACACTGAGCTAGAAGTGGTTTCAAAACCCCATCTGAGGCCCAATGGCTGCGTTGTCCCGCGGATTGAAATACTCACGTACTCGCGTGTACGCTCCGTTTTCAATCCGCGGGACGCCTTGCCCTTGAACCTGATCTGAGGTTTTGAAACCACTTCTAAATAAAACCATTTCTAAAAATTTAAGCATCGATGATCTCTAAAGCTTCCTGCCGATACGCATCCATAACATACTTTATGCCTGTGATCTGGGTACATTCTTCCGTCAAAGAGAATATATCGTCTCGGCTGATATAGCCCACTTCCCAGTTGCGAGATCCTGCCATTAGTTGCTGAAGTCCCACTTTGATTTTATCCACGACATTATAGAGCCCAATAGCGCCCAACGGTAAGTTGTCTATCTCTGATCCGTATTTTGTCTTTAGGACTTCATAATTCATAAAGATTTCTTCTTTGGTAAATCCGAATTTCGATACGGTCGCTGGCAGACCACCATCTTCGTCTCGCAGCCATTTTTCAGTATTCTTGCCGACCATGCCCGGAATCATCAATGCCCGACCCATGCATACCGCTTTACAATACGGTGCGCCCAGGGCCAAGGCTTTGAAAACATGGTCTTCAGAGGAAAAGCCGCCTGCAAAAGCGAGATCCGGAACGCGCTTGCCGCTTTTAGCAAGCCGTTCGCTTAACTCAAAGGCCATGGAATGAAGGTAAATAGAAGGAATGCCCCACTCGGTCATCATGCGCCAGGGACTCATGCCGGTACCGCCAGGGGCCCCATCAATTGTCAGCAGATCAATATTAGCATCGCTGGACCAGCGGATGGCCATGGCCAGTTCTCTCATCGGATAGGCTCCGGTCTTGAGGGTAATGCGTTTGGCGCCCAGTTTGCGCAAGCGTTGCACCTCGTTCATGAAGCTTTCCTGATCCACGAAACCGAGGCGCGAATGCCTTTCAAATTGTTTCAAAGGTCCGGCCTTAAAAGCGGCCTGATGCGCAGGGTCTTCTGGATCCGGAGTTACGATGTAACCTCGTTTTTTCAATTCAATGGCGCGCTCCAGAGAGTTCACTTTGATTTCTCCTCCGATACATTTGGCTCCCTGGCCCCACTTTAATTCGATGGTTTCCACCCCATGCTTTTCAATGACATATTCTGCCACGCCATTACGGGTATCCTCCACATTCATCTGAACCAGTATATCGCCATAGCCTTCGTGGTAGCGGCGATATTCCTTGATGCGACGATCCATCTCCGGCGAGCTTTTGATCAGACCGTTGTCGCCAATTTCCAATTCGGGATCAATCCCGCAGACATTTTCCCCGCACACCAGACTGATACCGCTGATTGCGGCACCGATAGCGAAATGATCCCAGTTTTTACGCGCAATCTCCGTACTGCCGAGGGCACCCGTGAATATCGGCACTTTCATCTTCACCTTATCCGTAACGCCGTATGCGGTTTCGGTATTGACGTTTGGAAACGTGGCTTTATCAGGATCGGCTTCAATCCCCTTGGCACCAAGAGCATACCCCATAATATTTAAATGGGAGTAATCCACCGGGTAGTCCTTGTCCGCACCGGCGGTAACACTGCCAAAGGGCTGCGGGTAAAGAAGTTCCCGTCCCCGGAAAGTGGCTTTGAAAATATCGCAATTTCCTTTGCAACCATCCAAACATCTGCTGCAGATACCGGATTGGGGTGCGATGTCGCGAGATCTGTTTTTCGTTTGAAGCGCTTCGTTTGCATTGGGTCGACTGAGATTCATCTTTTCACTCCTTGTCTGACATAGTCTAAGGTTAAGGTTGTTGTACCTGCTTATCTGGAAAGTCCAAGTTGCCATTAGATAAACTCTATGTGGGAGCGGGATAGAGCCGCCAAAACCAAAGATGCGGCGTGGAGC
>CBDUUO010000437.1:0-3496 GCA_965370395.1 uncultured bacterium | reverse complement strand
CTGGATCTTGCGGCGCATCTCTTTGCTGCGTTTGCGAACCATCCCGATGTCCTGATCATCGAATGTTATCGTGCCGGCGCTATAGTCTTCAAGGCCCACAATGCACCTTGCCATGGTGGTTTTGCCGCAGCCGCTTTCGCCCACGATACCTATAATTTCGCCTTTTTTACATTCAAAACTTGTATCATCAACCGCCCGGAGATCTCCTCTTTTGGTTGGATAAACCTTTTTTAGGTGATCGACCGTTACCAGGATTCTTTTGCTGGGGCTGCTGGCGCGCAGATCCTCAAAATCGTCATCAACGACCTGTTCTTTAAATTCGGTGAAATAGCACTTGGACCGTTGTCCCGGTCCGATTTCCAGGAAAGGAGGTGCTTGCCGGCGACATTGTTCCTGGACAAATTTACAGCGCGGCGAAAAAATGCAGGAAGGTTTCAATTCGGCCAGATTGGGAATAAACCCTTCGATGGCATCCAGTCTTTTCTCGGTCTTATGGGTATAAGTCTTGGGCATACAATTTAAGAGCCCACGCGTATAGGGGTGGGCAGGACTGAGGAAAATTGAAGCCACATTACCCTCTTCAACAATTTCACCGGCATAAATGATGCCCACCCGGTCACATAAATTTTTTACGACCCCCAGGTCATGGGTGATATAGAGGATGGCTGTTTTGTGGTTTTTTTTCATTTCACGGATCAAATCGAGAATGCGCGCCTGGGTGGTCACATCGAGGCCCGTTGTGGGCTCATCCATAATCAGCAGCTCAGGATTGGTGCAAAACGCCATGGCGATCAATACCCGTTGCTGCTGTCCGCCGCTGATTTGATGGGGGTATTTGAGGGCGGTCAGTTCAGGCGCGGGCAAATGGACCTGACCGAGCATCTCAACCGCCTTCTTATGGGCTTCACCCTGAGAGAGCTTGAAATGAATCTTCAGTATTTCCGATACCTGATCGCCGACCCTGTGGCTTGGATTGAGGCTCGTGAGAGGATCCTGGGGCACCATTGAAATTTTCAGACCGCGTAGACCCAGCAATTCCGTGCTGCTTAACTTCATGAGGTTGGCCCCGCTGAACGCAATTTCACCCCCGGCAATTTTGCCGTTGCTGGCGAGATATTGCATAACGGCATAGGCCACCGTGCTTTTCCCGCTGCCGGATTCTCCCACCAGGCCGAAGGCCTCACCGGCCCTGATCTCAAACGATGCTTTTCGGATGGCCGGAAATTTTACTTTCCCGCTGTAATAGGTAATATCCACATCGCGAACAGATAACACCACAGGCCCGCTGGAAACGTCCGTGTTTGGGCTTACAGAATTTTTACCTGTCATATCTTGGCCTCCTTTCTTCTGGATCCTTTGGCAAGCAAAATATCCTTAAGGCCTTCCCCGAAAAGATTGACGCCGATCACAGCGATAACAATGGCGATGCAGGGGGCAAAGACCGGCCAGGGGGTTTCAAACATATAACCGCGTTCGCTGTAAGCCATCAGGCCCCAGTCAGGCGTCGGCGGGGGCGGCCCCAGACCGATATAACCCAGGCTGGCCGTTAAAAGGATGGCATACCCCAGGCGGATGGACCCTTCCACAATAATGGTGGGCCAGAGATTCGGCAGCATTTCCCGGAAGATGATATAAAAGGACGACTCGCCGCCGACCTTGGCCGCATCGATGTATTCCAGATGGACGATATTCAAAGCCTGCGCTCTTACGACCCGCGTCACCCTGGGGGCATAGATGATGCCGATGGCGATCACGCCGTTGACCATGCTGGGCCCCAGAACGCCGATGACCAGCATGGCAAAAATCAGCGTCGGGAAAGACATGAAAATATCGTTGATCCGCATCATGATATTATCGACCCGCCCGCCGAAAAAGGCACTCGTCGCTCCGAACATAATGCCTAAAAGCAGGGCCAGCAGCGTACTGGTCGATGCGATCAGCATGGTGGTTCGGGTCCCCAGGATCACCCGGCTTAAGATATCGCGCCCAAAACGGTCGGTACCCAGAAGAAATGACCCGGAAGGCATCTTCTTTAAATGCTCATAATGCATTTCGTCGGCATCATAAGGCGTAATATAAGGCGCAAATATGCCCACAAAGACAAAACTTAATAAAAGCACACTGCCGATGATTAAATTGGTAGTGATGTTTTTCTTAAGAAAGCCGGCTATGATTTTCCTGAATCCGGATTGGTTTGAAGAATTGTTTGACATGGCTATTCCTCTTAATGTGCATTACGCGTATTTGATTCTGGGATTCAACTGGGTATACAAAATGTCGGCAACGAGGTTTGCTAAAACATAGGCGGATGAAATAACGATCATCGTTGCCAGTATCAGGGGCACATCCCGAAACTTGATGGCCATGACCATTAAATTGC
Organism: uncultured bacterium; assembly: GCA_965370395.1. Lineage (GTDB taxonomy): Bacteria > Desulfobacterota > Desulfobacteria > Desulfobacterales > JAHEIW01 > JAHEIW01. The sequence goes on along the minus strand of CBDUUO010000437.1, from coordinate 1,116 downwards.
CGATGCCGGGATAAGAAAATACCGCCTCAATGATGACGGTGCCGGCAATGATTTGCCCGACGTTAAAGGCGATGACCGTAATGGCCGGCAGCAGACCGTTGCGCAGCGCATGGTGCAATACGACATCTCTTTGAGGAACGCCTTTTAATACCGCCGTGCGCACATAGTTTGTTTTGAGCTCCTCGATCATTGACGCCCGGGTCTGGCGGTTAACATAAGCGATCGACTCAAACGCCAGGGTCAAACTGGGAAATAATAAAATGCCGAAATAGGACCCCAGCATTTTAAACATACTCATGCCCTCAATATCCAGGGCGTTGTAAGCCGCCGGAATCCAGCCCAATTTTACCGAAAAAATGTAGATAAACAGCGTGCCGGTTAGAAATGCCGGCACAGAAAGCATGGAAAGACTGACAAAAGAAATTCCCTGGTCTATCCAGGTTTTCTCTTTCACGGCCGAGAATATCCCCAGCGAAAGACCAAAAAAAATCATCATTAATGAAGCCGGTACCGCCAACAACAAGGAAGTCTTCAGGCGACTGATAACAAGCGGCGCGATGGGCGCTTTCATAATATAGGACGTGCCCAGATCGCCGTGAAGTACCCCGACGGCCCAGTTGTAGTATTGGTGATAAAAGGGCAGATTCAATCCCAGCTCCTTGCGCAGCTCCGCAATGGTAGTCTCTCCCAAAGACTGCAGGGCAATACCCCCTAACATGATATCGACAGCATCCCCCGGCATCAGCTGGCATACACCGAAGATGATCATTGAGATAATCACGAGCAGGATTGCGGTAGCCCCTAGCCTTTTTATGAAGAATGGAATAAAATCTTTCATAATGTATGTCCTATCTGAGTCAACGACCACCCGCATAGCGGGTGGCTTGAATTTGTCCGGTGTCGGACAAAGGCAAAAGCACGTCAGTGCTTTAAACGTTGCGGTTTGAAAACAACCCATAAAGAAAGGGGACCCGCGCAAGCAAGTGGTGCGGATGGCAGCTGTTGAGGGGGCGAGCGAGCATTTTTCAACCCGCTCACTCGCCGCTCCCCTTCTTTTCTTTTAGATTGGAAATCCTATTTCTTCTTCCAGACGTGGTCCACGTATAAATAGGTTAT
>CBDUUO010000436.1:0-3499 GCA_965370395.1 uncultured bacterium | reverse complement strand
GGTGAACGAGATCCGGAATCCAGAATATACAAAGGAAATCAATACTTTCTGGATCTCCCGACGCTTTCAGCGGGGTTGACGAATGGCGAACAGCTGCGAAGGCGGGAATCCAGAAATGTTTTGCTGAAAAAGCGGATGCCCGCCCCCGCCTACACGGGGGCAGGCTCTGCGCGGGCATGACGGTAAAACTCACCGACTCCTCAACTATCTAACTCAGAAACCAATTTTAAAATCGCATCGAAGTCAAAATCTTCCGCCAGCTGGACAAACCTGTCTCCAAATGGTGCGAAGGCGTCGCATTTCGAATTCAGTTCTTCAATAATCGACTTTATGCGCGTGACGTCTCCCATCTCGGCAGCATCCCGGATCCGACCGGCCGCCTCCCTGGCCAGCTCCGGCGGAATTTCGGCCAGGGTCTCGGAAGATGGCTCGGGAGGTTTCTCAAAGACCGGGAGACCCAGGGTTTGAACTGACTGCCGGGCTTCATCGATCGCTTTTTCCAATTCATTGAATGTCTGATTCAGCTTCTCTTTAGATCGTTCCTTCTTTGGATCGCCTTTTACCCGTTTTTCCATTTCAACTGCTGCTGCCTGAAGGTCTGTGGCCGCCAGATTGCCGGCCAGCCCCTTGAGGTTGTGTATCAGGCTGTGGGCCTGCTCAAAATCTTTGGTATCCAGCGCCTGCCGGATTTCAGCCGCAGCGTCGGTATATTTGGTTCCAAAATCCAGTAGCAGCTTACGGTAAAGCTTTTCGTTTCCCTGCAGACGTTTGAGCCCGTCTTTTAGGTCAAATCCCGGCAAGGATTTCGGAAATTCTTCGGCGTCTGGCTCAGATACACCCGTGGCGATTACTTCTGTGGAAACTTTCGGTTGCTCGGTATGAATTCTCTCTTTATCGGGTTGGATCCATTTCTGCAGAGTAGCAAACAGCTGATCCGGATCAATCGGTTTGGTGACATGGCCGTTCATGCCGACCTCAATGCTCTTTTGTTCATCACCGGCCATAGCATGCGCTGTCATGGCGATAATTGGAAGGCCTTTGATTTTGGATTTTGGATCTCGGATTTTGGATTTTAAATCAGAATCCTTTCCGATTTTATTATGCAGGTCGCCTTCCGAATTCCCCATTCCGCCTTCCCACTCGCGTATTTTGCGAGTGGCTGTATATCCATCCATTACCGGCATTTGAATGTCCATGAGCACGGCCTCGAAATCCGATGACTGCACCAGATCGACGCCTTCCCGGCCGTCATTGGCTATGGTTACCACCAGTCCTGCCCCTTCCAGGATCTCTTTTGCCACCTGCTGGTTGATTTCATTATCTTCTACCAGGAGCACGCGAGCCCCTTGGATTGCTTTTAAATCATCAGGCCTTCGTTCTTTTTTCCTTCTCACATGGGTTACGTCTTGAACCTCTTTTCCCAGGGCCTGCATGATAGCATCGAACAGCATCGATGAACTCACCGGTTTGAGTAAAAAGCCCTCCAACCCGATTTTATCGGCCTGTTGCATGATCTCTTCCCGGCCGTAGGCGGTCACCATGACGATGGCTGGAATTTTGCGCAACGCCATGTTGGTTTTGATTCGCTCGGAAGCTTCGATGCCATCCATGCCCGGCATTTTCCAGTCCATGATCACCAGCTCAAACGGTTTATCCCTGTCGGCCCTTGCGATCTCTTCCAGGGCCTCTTTTCCGGAGGCCGCCAGAAAGACGTCGAAGGAAATAGACTCTAAAATATCATGCAAAATTTGTCTGGAAGTGGCATTGTCATCCACCACCAGCACCTTCAACCCCCTGAGATCCGGCGAGGGCACAAAGCGTTTTTTGACCGTTTCCTTTCCTAGACCAAAGTTGGCCGTAAAGCTGAATGTAGTGCCCTGCCCGGGTTCGCTTTCCACCCGGATCTCTCCGTCCATCATATTGACCAGGCGTTTGCTGATGGTCAGCCCCAATCCGGTGCCGCCGTACTTTCTCGTGGTCGAGGTGTCGGCCTGGGAGAAGGCCTGGAAAAGATTGGCCTGCTGTTCCGCGGTCATGCCAATTCCGGTGTCTCGCATTGAAAACTGGAGGGTGACCTTATCATCCGACGTTTCTATCATTTTCGTCGTGAGCACAATCTCGCCGTGCTCGGTGAACTTTACCGCGTTATTTCCGAGGTTGACCAGGATTTGATTGAGCCTTAACGGATCTCCGACCAGAAAGTTGGGTACCCGGGAATCAAGGTAAAACAAAACTTCCAGATTCTCCTTTTCCTGGGCCTTGACACTGATCACGTTGGCGACGTTATCCAGGGTCTCTGACAGATCGAACTCCACAGCTTCCATGTCAAGCTTGCCGGCTTCGATTTTGGAGAAATCCAGAATGTCGTTAATGATCCCCAGCAGAGAGTTGGCTGAAGATTGAATTTTGTTCAAATAATCCTGCTGTTTTGCCGTCAGCTCGGTTTTCAGCGCCAGGTGGGCCATGCCGATAACCGCGTTCATGGGGGTGCGGATCTCGTGACTCATGTTGGCCAGAAAATCGCTTTTGGCCCGGGTGGCGTCTTCGGCCTTTTCCTTGGCGGTTAAGATTTCCTGCTCCATGCGCTTGCGCTCGGTGATATCCATAAAGGTGACGACCGCGCCAACAACTTGATCACCCTTCTTTATCGGCATGCTGGTGTATTCGACGGGAAACGACGTGCCGTCCTTTCGCCAGAGCACCTCATTGGTTACGTGGTGATCGGTTCCATCGGCATGGGTCAAAAACATGGGGCATTCGTTTTTCGGATATGTCGATCCGTCCGTGTGCGAATGGTGAAGTTTCTCGTGGACATCACACCCGACAAGCTCCTCGGAACCGTAGCCCAGCATCCGGTTGGCCGCCGGATTAATAAAGGCCACTTTTCCATCCAGGTCCACGCCGAAAATACCTTCACCGACAGATTCCAAAAGTAAACGCGACTTTTCCTCAGATGCGCGCAGCTTCTCTTCGGCTGCTTTGCGTTCGGTGGTATCTTGTTTCACGGCCACAAAATGGGTAATTTCGCCTTCATCATCCATTATGGGGGAAATGGAGGCGCTTTCCCAAAATTCCTCACCGTTTTTCTTTTTGTTTATAAACTCACCCCGCCAAACTTTCCCGGAGAGAAGCGTATCCCAGAGTTCTTTATAAAATGATTTGGGAAGATTGCCCGACTTTAATACTTTTGGATTCTGTCCGATGGCCTCTTCTGCGGAATATCCGGTGACTTCGCTAAATGTTGGATTAACATATTCAATGGTTCCATTTTTATCGGTAACCACCACCGAAGCCGGGCTGTTTTCAGTTGCTTGCGAAAGCTTGCGCAGCTCGGCAGTTCGTTCCTGTACGCGCAGCTCCAATTCGTCCTTAGACTTCCGAAGCGCTCGACTGGTGCGTTCGCCCAGTATCAGAACCAGCAATACCGCGCCCACAGATAGAAACAGGGTAAATCCCAAAACCCCGAAAACCGTCCGTCGTATCTGATAATAATTGGACA
>CBDUUO010000435.1:0-3500 GCA_965370395.1 uncultured bacterium | reverse complement strand
TAGAATATCGAAGATTCCCGATCTGCGGGGATGCAGCACAACAGCAATACAAAGCGATTCAATATGAATTGCATTTTGGCTGGATTTTCGGTATTCTATAAAAATGAAGCCCATAAAAACAATTCTGTCGATCATATGGATAGCGGTATTTTTGATGAGCCCGGGTGTATGGGCAAAAGAAGAGGACGCGTTTGACAGGGGCCTAAAGCATATCGGCGAACAGCGTTATGATGAGGCCATTAAAGCATTCTCAACTGCCATCGAAATAATACCCCGGGACTACCAGGCCTATAATTACAGGGGAGTTGCCTGGGCCCTAAAAGGAAACTACGACAAGGCCATTGCCGACTATAACAAAGCCCTTGAAATCCGGCCACGCTATGCAGAAGCTTATAATAATCGCGGTTTTGCCAGAACCCAACACGGAGATTTGCGTAACGCACTAAATGACTATGCCCGGGCGCTGGAAATTAATCCGTTTTTTGTTGGCGCGTACAATAATAAAGCCTGGGTATTGGCCACCTGTGCCGATCAGCGGTTCCGCAACGGGGGTCAGGCCGTCCGGCTGGCGCAAAAGGCGGTGGAACTCAAACCGGATGTCAGCTCTTTAGATACCCTGGCGGCAGCGTATGCAGCGGTGGGCAATTTTGATGCTGCCGTCGATACCCAAAAAAAGGCCATTCAAAAGCTGCTGCTGGCGGATAAAAGTTCAGAGGTCCCCAAATACCTGCCCCACTTAAACGCTTACAAATCCAAACGACCTTTGTTGATCAATTATGCATCCGATCCTAAAACTGCCGATACGAAAGGTGAAGGTGTAAAGGTTTCACTCAAAAAGCAAACCAAAGAAAAACCATCGCCACCGGCCACATCTCACAAGATCGTTAGCGCATCCAAACCCAAAACCAAAAAACCGGCGGCGGCACCGAAAACGAAAAAAACATTAACGCCTCCTGTAAAACCGTTACCCTATACCATTCAAGTCAGCGCGTTTCGGAACCCGCAAACATCAAATCAGGTGGCCAGAAAATTAATCACCGGCGGCGATGCGGCCTTTACCAGCCCGGTCGATCTTTCCGAAAAAGGCAAATGGTACCGGGTGTATATCGGCAGCTATAAAACCCTGGCAGAGGCAAAAATTGCTGCAGCTGACCTGAAAAAAAGAAAGTTTCGCTATGTGAATATCGCCAAAAAACCATACACGGTTCAGGTCGGCCTTGCGGGTTCCAAAAACGAGGCCCAGAAACTTAAAGCCAGGCTGGAAACCAAAGGATATCTGGCCTACAGCCTGCCGACAGCAAACGATCCGAACCGGCTCCGGGTTTTAATTGGCGCCTTTGAAAGCAAAAAAACAGCCGCCAATCTTAGCATGCAGCTCAAAAAGGATGGATTCAACCCGACAATAGGTCTGAGATAAAGCCGGCGTTTGACCGATGAAACCTCACCGAGATTTCTCAGATTTCCCCGCTAAATATGAGACCTGGCTCCTGCTGTTTTTAGCGGTTCTGGTTTTTCTAATATATGCCAGCACGTTAACCGGCCCGTTTATTTTTGACGATCGGCCCAACATCCAAGAAAACCCCCAAATCCGATTAACCCGCCTGTCCCTGCATGGATTGGCAACGGCTGGCTTTGAGAGCCCTGCACATCGGCGGCCGGTTGCCAACATTAGTTTTGCCCTCAACTTTTTTTTTCATCGCTATAATGTCGTCGGCTATCATCTCGTCAACATCCTGATTCATATCTTAAACAGTATGTTGCTCTATTTTCTTACTAAAACCACATTAAACACCCCCGCCCTGCGTTGGCGATACGATCCGTTCCCACTTGCCTGGATTCCGTTTTTTACAGCCTTTATCTGGGCACTCCATCCACTGCAAACCCAGTCCGTCAGTTATATTGTCCAACGGATGAACAGCCTATCCACCCTGTTTTACATTTTGTCTATATGGCTTTATGCAAAATTTCGCCTGACACAAAAGGCGCGGTCCAGGCGATGGTTGCTGGCCGGATGCGCAGCAAGCGGCGTACTGGCTCTCGGGTCCAAGGAGATCGCAGCCACCCTTCCCTTTTTCATCATCCTCTATGAATGGTATTTTTTTCAGGATTTAAGCAGCTCCGGGGTAAAAAAACGAGTGCGGGTGCTGATCGGTGTATTTTTGTTCATCATTATTCTGGCGCTATTGTATCTGGGTACAGCGCCTTTGGATAAAATATTCGCCGATTACAACTATCGTGATCTCACCGCCAGCCAGCGCGTGCTGACCGAATTTCGGGTCGTCATTTTTTATATCAGCCTGATCATCTGGCCGCATCCTTCCCGGCTCAACCTGGATCATGAATTTATGGTTTCAAATTCTCTGATCGACCCGGTCACCACTTTAATTTCCCTTGCAGCGATTGCGAGCACCGTTGGTGCTGCTCTTTATTTTGCAAAAAAGGCCCCGCTGATTTCATTTTGCATCCTGTGGTTTTTCGGCAATCTCGTTATCGAATCATCGGTCATCGGCCTGGAAATTATTTTCGAACATCGCACCTATCTACCGTCGATGATGGTCATCCTGATGCTGGTCAGCTTAATCTTCAAGTCCGTAAAGCCAAAATGGCTAGGTGTCGCCCTGTTGAGCATCATGATCGCTGTTGAATCGATAGGGACCTATGAGCGTAACAAGGTTTGGACGAGTGCGGTTGTTCTCTGGCAGGATTGCGTGTCAAAATCACCGCAAAAAGCGCGTCCGTATAACAATCTGGGTGTCGCGCTAGCCTCTGCGGGGCAGGTGGAGGCGGCGTTTGAGAAGTATCATATCGCCCTGCAAATCAAGCCTGATTATGCACTTGCCCATTATAATTTAGGCTTTACTCTGGCGAGACAAGGCAGTCTCAACCAAGGCATTTTTCACCTCAATGAATCACTGCGCCTCGATCCTAAGAACAAAGAAGTTCACAATGATCTGGGTGTCGCCTTTGTCATGCAGGAACGTCTCGATGAAGCCATTTATCACTTTCGAGAGGCGTTGAAAATCAACGCTGACTATTCTCGTGCCCATAACAATCTAGGGATTGCACTGGGAAGGCAGGACAATCTTGCGGAAGCCGTTTTTCATTTTCAAGAAGCGTTGCGCCTTGATCCCGAGTACGCGGAAGCGCACAACAATCTGGGACATGTTTTACAGCGCCAAGGTCAATTTAAAGCCGCACACCATCATTTTAGCGAAGCCCTGCGGATCAAACCCGGCTATGCCGCCGCCCGCAAAAACTATCAAGACAATCAAAAGAATTTAAAATAAAAAAACCGGCCAGGATTGGCCGGCTTTTTTAGTGGTGCCGGGGGCGGGAATCGAACCCGCATGGACTTAAAGTCCGCTGGATTTTGAGTCCAGTGCGTCTACCAGTTTCACCACCCCGGCAATCTTTAGCTCGCTGCGCTCGCATCTGGAGTAATGGAAAACTGGAGTGATGGAGTATTGGGTTTATAGGCAACTTGCCGGAAGTTGTCAATA
>CBDUUO010000434.1:0-3502 GCA_965370395.1 uncultured bacterium | reverse complement strand
AGTGGCGAAAATGTTTTTGCACAAAATGCAAAGAATTCACAATTAAGACTCTAATACTATGAAAAAGAACAGACAGTTCTGGAATGAGGCGGTTGAGACGCTTTCTCCGGAGGAAATGAAAGCGCTTCAATGGAAACGTTTAAAAAAACAACTTCGATATAATTTCGAAAATTCCATCTATTACCGCGAGCAAAAATTTCGAAAAGCCGGGTTGAGACCTGACGATATTCAAAGCTTTGAAGATTTTAAAAAAATACCGCTGATGACCAAGGATGAACATCGCCGGATACAGGAGGAATCTTGCCGGCGCTTTGGACATCCCTATGGCTTGATCACCTGCGCACCCAGAGAGAAAATTATCCGGATCAATTCCACCAGCGGAACCACCGGCCAGCCCACCCTGTATACGCTTACCCGAAATGATATCAACGTGCTGAACGAAATGCATTGCCGCAAATACTGGCGAACCGGTCTGCGACCGGGTCATATTGTACTGCAAGCGCTTTCTTTGAGTATGTTTACCGGCGGACTCCCTCTTTCCGATGGCCTGCAATCAATGGGGCTCTGTGTGGTGCCTGTGGGTATCGAGGGCGGAACCCGAAGGGTGTTCGATTTTGCGCTTTTAACGAAACCCGACGTCTTAATCGCCACCCCGTCGTTCGGCGAATACCTTATCGAGCAGGCCCCAAAACTTATCGGCAAAGATGCTCGCGAGCTGGGTATCCGTTGGTTTTTCTGTGCCGGTGAGCCCGGTGCAGGGATTCCTTCATTGAAGAAAAAGTTGCAGGAGGGTTTCGGCGCAAAGGTATTTGACCATACCGGCGGCGGACACGCCTTTCATGGAATATCCTGTGAAACCGAGCCGTATCCGGGGATGCACTTTGTTTCCGCCGATCACTGTATACTGGAATTGGTTGATCCGCAAACAAAAGACCCCATTGAGATCACCCATGGGGCCATGGGTGAAATGGTGTTCACCTTTATTGGATGGGAAGGCGGACCGTTTATGCGATACGCCCTTGGCGATTTGATTCAGATTTTCGCCGAACCCTGCACTTGTGGCTGGCCGGAGATACGGTTTAAAATTTTGGGACGGGCGGATGATATGCTGATCATCAAAGGCGTCAATCTGTATCCATCGGCTCTAAAAGGGGTGGTCAGTGAGCTTGAGCCCCGAACCACCGGAGCGCTGCGAATCATTTTGGAACAGCCGGGCCCCCTGGTAAAGCCGCCGCTTAAAATTTGTATCGAGTATGGTTTTCAGGACCCAAGCGAAGAAGACAAGCAAAAATTGAAAACTGAAATAAGCGAACTCATAAAAAATCGCTTGCGCGTGAGTCCCGATATCGAACTTGTTCCGCCGTTCTCATTGCCGCGGGAATCCGGTAAGACTTCATTGATAGAAATCATAGCGAAAACATAGACGCTTTGCTCCTTTAAAATCCTGGAATGATGGAATGGTGAAACAGTGGAATGAGAACCTAAAAACATTTTGATAGAATTGTTGTTCCCGCTATGGACGGTCGGCGCGGTGGCCGACCCTACGTCAGACAGTGGATGAATGCGGAGTGTAGGGCGGGACACTGTGCCCGCCAGAGATCAGAGGCGGCATCGCTATCCATGCTTATTAACTATTAAATTTAAAAGGTTTATCTATCAATTTATGAAAAACGGAAATGAATCCGACCAAGTGTCGACGTCTATTCTCCAATGCCGCCTGAAGGCCATTACGGAGGAAATGGGCTATACGCTGCTGCGGACCAGCCGATCCCCCATCCTCAATGAGGCCAGGGATTTTGTTACCGGTCTTTATGATGCCAAAGGCCGGATGATGGAACAGGCGGAATATATCCCGGTGCTTGCTTTCGCACTTCAGCCGGTGTGCCAAAAAATTATTGAATATTTCGCTGCCGATATTCATTCCGGTGATGTTTTTTTACATAATGATGTATTTACCGGCGGCAACCAGAATGCCGATGTGGCCGTATTTAAACCCATTTTTCACAACGATGAGTTATTTGCCTGGGCAGCCGTGAAAGGGCATCAGGCCGATATCGGCGGTGCGGTGGCCGGCGGGTATAACCCGGATGCGCGCGAGATCTGGCAGGAAGCGCTGCGGATTACACCTGTTAAGGTTGTCGAGAAAGGGAAACTGCGACGGGATGTATGGGACCTGATTTTTGCCAATATCCGTTATCCCATTGTCGCCGAAGACATCAAAGCCCAGATCGGTGCCTGTTCGGTGGGCACAAGGCTGGTGCGTTCGCTTCTGCAACGATATGGCTTTGATCAATTGCGCAATCAGATTCAACTTCTGTTTGATTCGACTGAAAAAATGGTACGTGCTGAAATCCGGCGGATCCCCGATGGGCAATATCAAGGCCAAAGCTGGATGTACTATGACGGCATTCATGACGGTTCCAGATTCAAGATAAACCTCACCGTAACCGTTAAGAACGATGAGATTTATTTTGACTATAGCGGCACCGATAATCAGACCGAAGGATTTGCCAACGCGCCCTTGGGTGCCAGCATGTCAGCCGTGATTCTCACCTTTTTAATGTTAATCGATCCCAATATCCCTCATAACGACGGTCTGCTGAGGGCACTGCATGTCCATATCCCGCAAGGAACCTTTTTAAACGCAAAATTTCCGGCAGCCACAACCTTTGGAAACAGCATCACCGGCCCCAATGCAGATGCCATATTAAAAGCGCTTGCAAAAGCGATTCCGCATAAAGTCACCGCGGGCTGGAATCGGATGCTGGCGCTGGCGGTATCCGGCATTGATCCCCGCGCAAACCGTCCCTACGTGGATATTCTTTTTAATGCCCTGAAAGGGGGTTCGGGAGCGGTTCAGGGCTGTGACGGCTATGACCATATTGGTCTGATTAACTGTGCCGGCGGAATTCTGGCGCAGGATCCCGAGATGTTTGAGTTGCAGACACCGAACTTAATTATCAAACATGAATATGCGCTGGATTCGGCCGGTGCCGGAAGATGGCGGGGCGGTCTGGGCGTAGAGACCATCATCCAATTTGGTGGTGAGAAATCCAAAGGGGTCGTGTTCGGGGATGGGGTTGATAACGAGACTCGGGCTTTCGGGCTTTTTGGCGGCAAAGTCGGCAGTATTAATGAGATGGAGTTCAGATTTCCGGATGGAAGCCGCCACCAGCCAAAATCCAAAGAGATCGTTTCCGAATTACCCAAGGGGACGATCCTGCGCCAGGTAGCCGGCGGCGGCGGCGGATACGGTGAGCCTTACCTCAGGCCGACAGAACGGATCTTCAAAGAGGTGAGAAACGGCACGCTTTCGTTGCAAAAAGCCGAAGAAGAATACGGTATTGTGATCGATCCAGAAACGCTGAATTTGGACAAATCACGAACGGAACGCTTGCGGGGAAACGGGAAAGCGTAGCGCAAGGTAGAGCGGTTGTCAAAAATTTATTCCGATAATCTGTCATTGCGAGGAGCTTAGCGACGAAGCAATCTTTGCTTTTTC
>CBDUUO010000433.1:0-3514 GCA_965370395.1 uncultured bacterium | reverse complement strand
CCCCATACTTTTGCGGCTTTTAATCTTTGAGCGAAATCCTGGTGAATTTTGCCGGCAAAATCGGCCATGGTGCTGCCTTTTTTCAATACAAAGGGGGAAGCCCGATCGGGTTTTTTGCCGGGAGACCTTGAATACACCCGAATAATATTTAACCTTTCAACGATGGTCTTTTTCAAAAGTTCCATGTTGCGGCCGGTGGTGACCGAAGCCGCTACCATCGGCCAGTTATCATCCAGCAGTTCCTGAAAGATGTCCAAATTTTCATCGGTTGCAGCGTCGTCGTTTTTGTTCGCCATTACCAGAAAAGGGATCAGACTAATTCTGCTGCGGTCGGTGTAGCGATCTTTTAGGCGCAGCGGTACGATACGATGTTCGTCAAGCATGGCCACCGTGTCCTTGAGCTGCTGTAGCGGGTCGGTTTGCAGGTCTACCATTAAGAGCACGAGATCACAACGGCGGATCAGATCCATCATTTCCGGGTCAACATATTCTTTGCTCAGCGGTGGCGTGTCAATCAGCTGGATCTGAATGTTTTCCATCGGCATCATGCCCGGAGTCGGTTTCCAGGTGGTATGGGGAAAATCAGCCACTTCCGGTGTGGCGTGGGTCAGGGTAGCGATCAGAGCGGACTTGCCGACGTTGGTTGCACCGACGATGACCACCTGCCCGGCGCCCTCTTTATTGATGTGATAGGCCGATTCATGCCTGGCAAGGCTTTTTTTGGCCTGCGCGGCTGATTTCAATTTCGAAACCCGCTTGCGCAAATCGGCTCTCAGCTTGTCGGTTCCTTTGTGTTTGGGGATGATGGTGAGCATTTCTTCAATAAAGGCGAGCTTTTCCGCGGGCTTACTGGCTGTGCGGTAACGCTTTTCGGCGTCAAAATATTCAGGAGGCAGGTTTGTTGGCATAATGATACACTCGACGTTAGCATTTCATTATTGGCAACATTAACTGTTAAAATTAGAGGAATTCGAAACGAAAGTCAACCGGTCCCATGCGGGTACCTAAAATGGCGGTTGATTTTAGGATGTCTGATATTTATATTGAAAGAGATTCAAATCAGCGGAAAGGGGGTTTCTGTGCGATGAAAGAAAAATGGATTGAAGCCTTTGGAAAAATGACATACGGCATCTACGTTCTGACCTCAAAAGCAGATGAGACGGTCAACGGTATGATTGCATCCTGGGTCTCCCAGATATCTTATGAGCCGCCCCTGATCATGGTGGCCGTTCACCCCAACCGGTTTTCCCATCAACTTATTGAGAAAGGCGGCAGCTTTGTTTTGCATATGCTCTCCAGCACGCAAACGGATTTTTTATCCCGGTTTAAGGGATCGGACGTGAGGGCTAAATTTTCTTCGTTAAATTGGACAAAAGGCAAAACCGGTTGTCCGATTTTAAGCGAATGCCTGGCCTATCTGGAATGTGAGCTTAAAACCCATTATCGACCGGGAAATCATACTTTATTTATCGGAGAAGTGATTGATGCCGGCGTTTTTGCTGATGAGAAGCCGTTTAGTACAGGAGAGTATGAAGGGGTTTATCTTGGTAAAACATAGGCGAAACGTTTGCTACTTTTTTTTAGTTTAATCTTGATATTTTTTATTGTTTTTACTTGAATAATTCTTCTTGGATTTATCCCGCTGAAGAAAGGAGAACTTATTTATGGCTGATTGGAAATCTTATCTGGAAGAAAATAAGGATCGTGACTTGCAGGAGTTGCTTGAATTTTTGAGCATCCCCAGCGTCTCCAGCCTAAAAGAGCACAAAGCAGATGTTGAGAAAGCTGCTGACTGGGTCGCTGCCCGGATGCAGGCCGCCGGCATTGAAAATGTGCAAATACTGCCGACCGGCGGACATCCGGTGGTTTACGGAGATTGGCTGCATGCGCCTGATAAGCCGACCATCTTAATATACGGACATTTTGATACCCAACCGGTCGATCCGCTTGAGCTCTGGTCCCAACCGCCGTTTGTACCCGTGGTAAAAGACGATCGCGTATATGCCCGGGGGGCCTCCGATGATAAAGGCAACATGCTGGCGCCGATTTTAGCCGTTGAAGCGCTGCTGAGCAGCGAAGGCCGGCTGCCCGTCAATGTAAAATGCTTTTTCGAGGGACAGGAAGAGATCGGCAGTCCACAACTGCCCGGATTTATTTCTGCCAACCGGCAGCTGCTGGCCTGTGATTTAATCTTCAGCGCAGACGGAGGTCAATGGGATGAGGATCAACCGGCGCTAATGATCGGACTCAGGGGCCTGTGCAACCTTCAGATTGATGTCCGGGCTGCCAGAAGCGATACGCATTCCGGAACTTTCGGGGGAACCATAATGAATCCGATCCATGCCCTGGTGCGTCTCATTGATACGATGCACACGCCGGAGGGCAGGATCGCGGTGGAAGGATTCTATGATGCCGTGCGGCCGCTTACCGAAACCGAACAGATTCAGATCGCCGAAATTCCCTATGATGAAGCCGATTACAAGGCCGAGCTGGGGGTCGATGAACTTTTCGGTGAACCCGACCATTCGACCTATGAACGGGCCTGGACACGGCCCACTCTGGAAGTAAACGGCATCTGGGGCGGTTTTCAGGGTGAAGGGGTTAAAACCGTTTTGCCGAGCACCGCCCATGCCAAAATCAGCTGCCGGCTGGTGCCGGACCAGGATCCCGGGCAGATCGTGAAACTGCTCACCACGCATATCGAAAAACATACACCGCCAGGCGTGAAAGTGGCGATTATTCCGAATCCCAGTATGGCGGACCCATACCTGATTCCTTATGATCACCCGGGCAATCAGGCGGCAGTAGGTGTTCACAAAGAACTTTTTGGAAAGGAGCCGTATTATGCGCGCATGGGGGGCAGTATTCCGGTCTGCGGTATCTTTTTAAAGGAACTGGGCGCCTATACGGTCAACTTTGCTTTTGGTTTGAAAGATGAAAACATCCATGGGCCGGATGAGTTTTTCCGGCTTAAAAGTTTTTCGCGCGCCCAGCTGGCCTATGGCATGCTGCTGGAACAGTTGAGTGAATATGAGCTAAAATAATTATTTGGGTTTTCTCATTTTAAACGGGCGTTGCATCTTGTCGACCAGTATTTTTAACAATTCTTCTTTGAACCCGTAGGGCATTACTTTGAATATGTCTTGAAAGCGTTCTTCCCAGCGGTTCATAATCCCGGTGGGGGTTGGTTTTTCCCAGGTTAACAGGTTGAAAACCTCGTCGCGTATTTTTCTGCGCATTCGCATCTTTTCACGTTTGTCTGCGCCCTGCGCCCTGCTCAGCGCCTCTTCAAAAAACTGGCGAATTTCGAGTATATCCAGATCAGTTATTCTGGCCATATACGCTCAACTGTGGAATCAAGTTAGGGGCTTCGCCCCAATTGGAATGTTGGAATTCTGGAATATTGGAAAGATGGGTTTTGACCTCCGGCCCGTAGAGCCTACGGCTCGGAGAGGATACTGGACTGTTGGGTTAATGGCAATAATCGTCTTGACGATAAAATTAAAAATGGATA
>CBDUUO010000432.1:0-3514 GCA_965370395.1 uncultured bacterium | reverse complement strand
CTGGAAGCCGCTCCCACATTCAATACCACTTGTTCTTTCTGGATAACCACGTTCTATTATTCTTTTGGCATTAAGCCGCATCGATTTTTCCGATACAAAGCATCGTCCCGAGCGAAGTCGAGGTATCCTTCGATTTACTCAGGATGATCCGCGGATCAGATTGCTTCGCTTTGCTCGCAATGACGTTGGTATGTGAAAAAATATTATAAATTATTTCTGGCACACGACACCGGCACCCTTACCAAAACCCCATCGGGAAGAATTTACCTACTCAAAATAGTCCAAACCGCAACTGAATTTCCACTCAACTCTCTACAATTATTAATAAATCGCAAATATCCGAATTGGCATGATTCCTGCTATTATATTTTGCGGCACCGCTGCCCGGTATAGCTCCCAGGAGCCTCCGGCAGCGTATATGCTTTTTAGTACCTTAGTTGTTATCTTTGTGTCCTCCAGAGGCGGATCTACGACATTTTGTGACAAAACATTTACGCCACCAAGACACAAAGACCCAAAGATGAATATTAACCAAAAAGTTACGCGTTTCGCTTTGTGTCTTGGTGCCTTTGTGGCAATTTGTTCTCCGCCTTCGGCGGATCCGGATTAGGGATAATTAATGTCTGATAAATATACCATTCTGATTGCCGAAGACGACCCCGGATTTTCAAGCTATCTGAAACGTTTGCTGCGCCGTAAGGACCTCACCCTTATAACTGCAAACAGCGGCCGGCTGGCAATTCAGTGCTTGAATGAAAACACAATCGATCTTGTTCTGCAGGATATCGGGTTGCCGGACATCGACGGCTACCAGGTCATGGATCACATCCGCCGGAAATTCCCTGAAACCATCGTCATCGTTATGACCGGGGAGATCACCGTCGAATCAGCTGTTAAGGCGCTGCGCAAAGGCGCCTATGATTACCTGAGGAAACCCTTTGAATCCACGGAATTATTAAATACCGTCAATAATGCCCTGGACAGATTAAGGCTGGAACAACAGCACAAAGAGGCCGAGGAAAAGTTATGCGATAGCGAGCAGCAGTTTCGGGATCTGATCGAAAATTCGCTGATGTGCATTTCCATTATCCAAAAGGGCCGGGGCGTTTATGAGAATCCGGAACAGAAAAAAATATACAGCCTTGCCACGGAATCCAGCCTTCTTAAGTTTCTGGACTACGTCCACCCCGAGGACATTGAGAGAGTCAAAGATGCGCATGAATGCATCGTTTGCGGTGACCGGGAAACCGTCAAAATCGACTTTCGATTTTACCCCCCGGACAGCAACGGCGGCAAAAGCGAAATGCGGTGGTTCCAGTGCCGGGTCACCCGGTTCCAGTATCAGAGGCAGGATGCATTGCTGTTAAATGCCGTCGATATTACAGAGGCCAAGCAGCTTGAGCACCAGCTGCTGATCAAAAATAAAATGCATTCCCTGGGGCGCGTCGCCGCCGGAATTGCCCATGAAATTCGCAACCCGCTGACCGGTATCAATACCTATCTGTATACCATAGAAGATCTCTGCGAATCAGACCGGCTGGAGCCGGAAGACATGGAAGTCATCAGACAGATTCTGACCCAGATCCAGGTGGCCTCCAACAAAATTGAATCGGTCATCAAGCGCGTCATGGATTTTTCCAAACCCGGCGCGCCCAAAATGGTGCGCACCAATATTAACGAATCTCTGGAAGAAGCCATCATGCTTTCGTCGGTCACCATGCGCAAAAACGGCATTAAATTTGAGAAATCCCTGGCACCCAATTTGCCTCAATGCTATGCCGACCCGCACCTGATCGAGCAGGTCGTTCTGAACCTGATCACTAACGCAGCCAAGGCCATGGAAAAATCGACGAATGGAAACAAACGCGTGGAAATAAAATCATCCGCCAAAAACAACACCCTCAGCATCCAGGTTGCCGACTCCGGGCCCGGCGTACCAGTTGAACTTAGAGAAAAAATATTTGATCCCTTTTTTACCACCAAAGATGATGGCTCCGGCATCGGGTTAAACATCGCCCAGCGAATCGTGGCGGATCACAACGGCTCCATCTCGCTGGGCAGCAGCCGGTGGGGCGGGGCCGAATTTAAGATTGAACTTCCCATTGAAAGAAGGATCGATGCCCGATGACGTCTTACTCCATCTATATCGTCGATGATGAAGCCGTGGCCCGCAACGGCCTCAAGCTGGCTTTGAAAAAAAAGAATTATGATGTCGCGGCCTTTGAGTCGGCCGAGTCGGCCCTTAAAGCCATTGATGAAAGTCCGCCGGACCTGGTGCTGCTGGATATCGGGCTGCCGGGCATGAGCGGTGTCGAAGCCCTGGAAATTATCAAGGAGCGTCACCCCGAAGTGATTATCGTCATGATCACCGCCTACGAAGACGTGCAGACGGTGGTGTCGTCCATGAAAAACGGCGCCTATGAATATGTGGTCAAACCGGTCCAGATGGATGCACTGCTGGTCATTTTGCGCAACGCCTTTGAAACCATTGCCATGCGCAAGGAGATTCAGGCTCTGCATGAAAAATACCTCAAGGAAAACCTGCCCTGCTTTATCGGCGAAAGCAACGCCATTCAGGATGTCATGGAGCTGGTTGACAAAGTCGCTCAGAGCCCGGACACGCCTATTTTAATCCTGGGGGATACCGGAACCGGAAAAGAGCTGATTGCCAAAGCCATTCACTACAAAAGCCCTAATTTTAAAGGGCCCATGGTGGCCGTAAACTGTGCGGCCATGCCCAAGGACCTGATTGAAAGCGAGCTTTTCGGTTATGAGAAAGGCGCGTTTACCGGGGCCGAAAAATCGGGCAAAGAAGGGCTGGTGGAAAAGGCGGCCAACGGCACATTGTTTCTGGATGAAGTCGCCGACCTCAGCGCCGAATCCCAGGTTAAATTGCTCCGGTTTTTGGACGAAGGTGAGTATTACCGGATCGGCGGGACCAAAAAGCGGACGGTTAAAACAAGAATAATATCCGCGACTAACCGCGATCTGGCCGGACTTGTTGAGAAGGGTGCCTTCAGAAACGATCTTTATCACCGCTTTGCGGTGGTAAAGCTTGAAGTTCCGTCTTTGAACCAGCGTCGGGATGATATTATTCCCATGGCCAAACACTTTTTGGTGGAGTACAGCCAAAAATTTGAAAAATCGTTCAGCAGTATATCCCCGGAGGCTGAGGCTGCATTAAAAGAATACGACTGGCCCGGAAACGTAAGGGAGCTCAAAAACCTGATCGAGCGCGGGGTTTTGCTTGCCGAAGGACCACAGCTGATGCTGGATGATCTGGGCTTAAAGGAAAACAATGGCCGCAATAACGCCGATCGGCCGGATAACGGTCACCACCTGCCGCAGCTTTCGCCCTCAGGCATCGATTTTACCGCCATCATCGAGGACATCGAAAAAGCCTATTTTGAAGCAGCCCTCGATCTGACCGGCGGCAACGAAAGCAGGGCCGCCCTGCTGCTGAACCTGACCCGCGACAAATTCCGCTACCGCCGCCAGAAATTAAATGGGGTCC
>CBDUUO010000431.1:0-3525 GCA_965370395.1 uncultured bacterium | reverse complement strand
AAATTTTTCAGAATTTAGTTGACTTTTTTTAACTGAAATGAGTTTTGAGGCTTAAGGCTGCTTTTCCGACCTCAATCTAACTAACTGGTTATTATCATTATTTATATTACAAAAAATGCTTTTGGTCAAGCTTTTGGAAGAATATAGATAATTATCAAATAGTTGCCGAAAGAGCAAAAAAGCACAGATTGGAGAAAAAAATAATGAAAATTGGCCTTTTGAAAAATACGATTCAAGATTATGCCTGGGGATCCACCCGTGCAATCCCGGATCTTCTGGCCCAGAAAAATCCCGAGCATAAAACCCAGGCAGAACTTTGGATGGGTGCCCATCCCAAAGCACCATCATGGGTTCAACATAACGGTCAATGGGTATCTCTGCAGGAGTTAATCGCGAAAAATCCCGTTGATATCCTTGGTAAAAAGGTGGCTGAGAATTTCAATAATCGCCTGCCTTATCTGTTCAAAGTGCTGGCGGCCGCCAAGCCGCTTTCTATTCAGGTGCACCCCGACTTGTACCAGGCCCGTGAGGGTTTTCAAAGGGAAAATGCTCAGAAAATCCCGCTGGACGCCCCCAATCGTAACTATCGAGACGACAACCACAAACCCGAATGCATCTGCGCATTAACGCGGTTTTGGGCATTAAGCCGTTTCAGGAAAATTTCAGGAATCCTCTCTTACTTTGAAAAACTAAATCTCCAGCAGTTGGAAGCTGAACTCGCTGACTTCAAAAAACGACCCACTGTGGATGGATTGAAGCGGTTTTACACATCCTTAATGACACTGGGTATGGATCGTCAAAAAAGAATTGTTGACGAGGCCCTGGGACAAGCTCAGGGTTTTAAAGCTGAAGATCCGGTCTTTAAATGGATGTTAAGACTGGCTGACGATTACCCCGACGACATCGGAGTCCTTTCGCCCATCCTGTTGAATCTAATCTGCCTTGAACCGGGTCAGGCCATATTTTTAGATGCCGGGGAACTTCATGCCTACCTGGAGGGTTTGGGCATTGAGTTGATGGCTAACTCAGACAATGTCTTACGCGGGGGCCTGACACCTAAGCATGTGGATGCTGCGGAACTGCTGCGGGTTTTGAAATTTGAAGATCGAGATATCACCCTTTTGAAACCCGGGAAATCGGTTGCGAATGAGTTAGTTTATCCCAGCCCGGCGGCAGAATTTGTACTGTCGGTCATTACTCTGAACAAGGGAGCGACATACCAGAGTCCGAAGGATAGAAGCGTTGAGATTTTAATATGCACCCGGGGAAAAGCGACGATCTTCGACCGCCATGATCGAACTGAAACTCAATTGCGACAGGGAGCTTCGGCCGTTGTCCCTGCGGCCGTTGAGGGATACAGCATAAAAGGGGAGGGGACCTGTTATAAGGCGGGTGTACCAATTGGGTTTTACCCAATTGGTTAGTACTTTTTCCTTAGAAAATATGAGTACTGTCTTTTTTGTCCTAATACTTTTATGCCCTGGCTACTGATAAAGTATTAAAAAAAATACGACACTTGCCGTATTGTAACGCCTGTTCTTTTTTTATAAGATAATCCCCATCTTTAGCCAAGGAGATTGAATATGATGCGTTATAAACCATTTATTGCAGTCTTTACTGCCCTGCTGATCATTTTCGCATTCATTGGCCCTATTTGGGGGCAGGAAACCGAAAGGATCAATATCAATAAAGCATCGGCCCGGGAATTAGCCAAATTACAAAAAGTCGGGCCCAAAGACGCCGTACGAATCGTTGAACATCGTCAGAAATACGGTCCCTTCAAACTTACCGAAGAAATCATGGAAGTTTCGGGAATCGGGCCGCGTACATACAACAGAATCAAGGATCAAATAATCGCTCAATAAGCGACGTACTCCATCATGTGATAGTCCCGAAAATCAGCCACCGGTCTCAAAGGGTGGCTGATTTGTTTTAGTGTTATTAACCCCAACCTGACGGAGGTCTCAAATGCGGAAATTAAAATCCTGGATTTCAGTAATTACCCTGTTGCTTTTTATCTTTGTCTGGCTTCCGGCTCTATGGGCCGAAGGGTCACAAATGATCAATATCAACACAGCATCGGCAGAGGAATTGATGAAATTGAAAGGAATCGGAGAAAAAAAAGCAAAAACCATCATTGAATTTCGCGAAAACAATGGTCCTTTTAAACAGCCCGAAGATCTCATTAAAGTTCCGGGTATTGGACCCAAAACATTAGAAGCCAACAAAAATCGTATCGCTGTAAAATAAACGTCTCGGAATTTCTATAACAAATATTTGCTTATATTTAAGATATTTCTTGACAAACCCCGCCTGTTTAAGTTAGCAATTGCGTGCAAAATTATTTAAGCCTTTAACGCTTCGGAGGAGCAGGTGATCGATGACACTCACAAAAACTATGATAGTTGATGCCATCCATGAGCAACTTGGATACCCTAAAAACAAATCCGCCGAAATGCTTGAAACTTTGCTGGAATTGATCAAAGGCAACCTGGAAAAAGGCGAGGATGTCCTGATTAGCGGATTCGGAAAGTTTTGTGTCAAGGAAAAGAATGAACGCCGCGGAAGAAACCCTGCCACCGGACACGACATGATACTGGATCAACGCCGAGTGGTGACGTTCAGATGCTCCCATCTGTTAAGGGAAAAAATCAACATACCGTTTTAGCGTATTTAATTCGAATTTCGTACCATACCAATGATTTAATCAGGTTTCCGATCCCAAAGAGCACAGGGTTGGAGAAGGTCAATAGGTTCCATGACCGCTTCAATTGATACAGCTATCAGCTGATTATTACAGCATCTCTTCCTATCGAATGAGATGCTTTTTTAATGGATAACATCGATGCCGGGTATTTTGATAAGATGGCTGACCACAACAGCCGCAATTGTGGCCACTTCTTATTTGCTGGATGGGATCCAGGTCAGCGGTTTTTTCCCAGCCATTTTTGCTGCCGCTATGCTGGGAATCCTGAACGCCTTTTTCCGACCGATCGCACTGCTGCTTACCCTTCCAATTAACATCTTAAGTCTCGGCCTGTTCACATTTATCATCAATGCGCTCATGCTAAAGATGGCCTCGGGCGTTATCCCGGGATTTGAAGTCTATGGTTTCTGGACCGCCATTTTCGGGTCTTTTCTGATCAGCGTTATCAGCTGGCTTTTAAGCGCTTTCATCAGCGAAAAGGGGACGCTGAGCTCAATTAACGTAAAACAGGGGCCGGATGCCAGGACAAGAGAGCAGGACGACACCATCGATCTGGAGCATAAGGGGGATAACAGATGGGAATAAGTATAGCATGGCGCATGGGGCATGGGGCAAAGGGCAAAGTGTTTTGATCAAAAGAAGGGAATTCAATAACTATCGCTTTGCGCTTAACCTTTAGTTCCTTAGATGTTATTTTTATGCATTTTGTGGCAAAAAAAATTTTATTAGGCTATTTTCCCTATCTTCAAATGATTGAATATTTTCGATTGAATGTATTCTGTCTATTTTAAGCCGCCAGTGGCCGACCACCAACGCGC
>CBDUUO010000430.1:0-3544 GCA_965370395.1 uncultured bacterium | reverse complement strand
CCGAGCAGGTTGAAATGTTGACCGCAAAAGTCGATGAACTCAGCCAGAGACTCGATGAGTTGAGCAAAAAAATGGCTGCGCCCGTCAGAGGCGGCAAACTGGTGGTCTGCCAGCCCGGCGAGCCGCCGGGACTGGATCCCACAGCAAATACGGCGGCGGCCATCGATCGGGTGGTATACGCCAACATCTATGAGGGCTTGATTAAAGTAAACAGTGAGGGGCAGTTTGTCGCCGGACTGGCCACCCAATGGACAGCTTCATCGGATGGCAAAATCTACACATTCTATCTGCGAAAAGGCGTTAAATTCCATAACGACGAGCCGTTTAATGCTCAGGTGGCCAAATGGAATCTGGAACGGGCCAAAGCGGAGGGCACGGTTAACCCGCATCCGGAATTTTTTCGCGGAATTGAAAAAATTGAAACCCCTGATAATGCCACTTTGATCGTGACGCTGAAAGAGGTAGACGCCCTGTTTATTGCCCATATGGCTGAAGGCGATGCTGTCATGCTGCCCACAAAGGGCTATGAACAGGCCAAATCCCAGCCGATCGGAACCGGACCGTTCAAGTTTGTCGAATGGGTACGCGGTGACCGCGTCGGAATGGTTCGTTTCGACGGGTACTGGAATCCTCAACTGCCTTATCTTGATCAAGTGACCTTTAAGTTCATCGGTGATGCCAGTGCCCAGATTGCGGCCCTCAAAGCGGGCGATATCGATGTTTTAGGGTGGATTTCAGCCCCCGAGTCGGCGGCCGAACTTTCCCGCGACAAACGGTTTAAGGTGTATGCCGGGGCCACCACCGGCGAGGTCATTATGTCGACCAACAACAAAGCCAAGCCGTTTGACAATAAGCTGGTCAGGCAGGCCATGGCCTATGCGATAAACCGCAAAACCGTCATCGATCTGGTCATGTTCGGATACGGTACGCCCATTGGCTCTCACTGGTCACCGGCGACACCCTACTACATGGATTTGACCGGAAAATTTCCCTATGATCCCCAAAAGGCCAAAGAGTTGCTGAAACAGGCGGGATATCCCGATGGGTTTGAAGCCACCATCAAGTTGCCGGCCATCTATTCTTATTCCAGACGAGCCGGAGAGGTCATTGCCGATATGCTCGGTCAGGTCGGAATCAAGCTGAAAATTGAAATTGTTGAATGGCCCTATTGGCTGGAACGGATTTACAAACAAAAAGAATACCAGCTGACCATGATCGGCCACGTGGAAGCCTGGGATATCGGTATTTACGCCAACCCGAATTATTACTTTCAGTATGATTCACAGGAGTTCCGGGATGCCTATGCCAAAGCGCTAAAAGCACCCAATGAAGCCGAAAAGGCCAAGTGGTTCGGTCGCTGTCAGGAAATCATCGCTGAAGATGCGGTAAATGGTTATCTGTTCTCGGCGCCCAATTTGCCGGCCATGAAGGTCGAAGTTATGAACTGGTGGGAAAATTATCCGACCATTGCGCTGGATTGTACTGAGGTATGGCTTAAACGCTAACAAGTGCCCATCCATAAATGGCTATTTTTCCCAATCTCTGTGTCAGAAACAGATTTTAATCCTCGACATACTACAAGTATGCCTCCGGTTGAAATCTGTGTCTTCCTTGACCTTGGAAAAAATCCCTCATTTCTGAATGGACACTAACCCAAATTAATCAGGCGGCGGATTTTAAAAAACCGCCGCCTGAGGTAAAGGAAATGGCTCGTTACCTGATCAAAAAGCTGATAACCCTTTTGATTCTGCTTTGCTTTGTCTCAACTGCGGTTTTTACGGTGCTATTCGTACTGCCGGGAGACCCCGCCCAAATCATTCTTGGCATCAATGCGACCCCCGAAACCCTGGCTAACCTGCGAGCCGAACTGGGCCTGGATCAATCTTTCTTTGCACAGTATGCGGATTGGATCGGCAATATCATTACCGGCCGCGGCAACCGCTCCATCACTTATGACATGCCGGTCTCTGATTTGATCCTGTCGAGTCTGGCCGTCACCGGTCCCCTGGCCCTGCTGGCCATGATCTTTGCAGTTGTTCTGTCCATTCCATTGGGCATTTTCGCAGCCCGCCATCAGAATCGCCCGGGGGACGTAACGGTGATGTTTTTCACCCAACTGGGCCTTGCGGTACCGGAGTTCTGGCTGGGTATTTTGCTGATTCTGCTGCTGGCGGTCCATTGGGGATTGTTTACTGCCGGCGGTTTTCCCGGATGGGCGGCTGATTTCTGGGGTTCTTTAAAAGCATTGCTGTTGCCGGCATTTGCGCTGGGCGTTATCCGGGCGTCAATCTTAACCCGTTTAACCCGCTCCTCTATGCTCGACGTTCTAAATGAAGACTACATCCGAACCGCCAGAGCCAAAGGCCTCAGGGAAAGAACCGTCATTTATGTCCATGCGCTGAAAAATGCCATGATACCGGTATTGACGATTCTCGGTCTGCAGCTGGGGCAGCTTCTTGCCGGAGCCATTATTATCGAAAACGTTTATTACCTTCCCGGTATGGGCAGATTGGTTTTTCATGCAATCGGCCAACGCGATCTGCCGGTGGTTAGGGATATCGTTTTGGTTATGGCCGCCGCCGTTATCGTTGTTAACTTTGTCGTCGATCTTTGCTATGCCGGCCTGGATCCGAGGATTCAACTTGAATAAATTTGCGGAACAAATTTAAATGAAGCGATTTTTTAAAAATATGAACTTCACCGTCGGCTTTGTTTTATCCGTGGTCATCATCCTGATGGCGGTTATCAGCCTGGCCTGGACGCCGTATGATGCCAATAAAATGGATCCGCAGCACCGGCTTAAAAACCCATCGATCAACCATCCGTTGGGCACCGATCAATATGGACGGGACATCTTTTCACGGGTAATGGTTGGAGCGGTAAATTCCATCATCGTGGGTCTGGTGACGGTGGCAATCGGTTTGACGATCGGGGTCTCGCTGGGGCTTGCCTCGGCCTATTACCGTGGGCTGGCGGATGAGGCCATCATGCGTTTATCTGATTTCCTGTTTGGTTTCCCGGCGGTGCTCACGGCCATTTTGATCACCTCAATTCTGGGCCCATCGATGATCAATGCCATGCTGGCAATCGGCATATTCTATATTCCGGTGTTTGCCCGGTTGACCCGGGCAGTGGCGCTGAGCATCTGGCAAAAGGAATTTATTATGGCTGCCCGTGCTGCCGGGATCAACGAGTGGGCCATTACCTGGAGACACGTTTTGCCCAATATTTTATCGCCGTTGCTGATCCAGGGAACCATTCAGTTTGCCGTAGCGATTCTGGCGGAGGCCGGTCTCAGCTATCTGGGATTGGGCACCCAGCCCCCGCATGCCTCCTGGGGCCGAATGCTGAATGAGGCTCAGACCTTTATGTCTCTGTCTCCGTGGATGGCAATCTTTCCCGGCGTGGCCATCGCCTGGGCGGTATTGGGCTTTAACCTACTGGGGGACGGACTGAGGGATACGCTGGATCCCAGGATGGTCAGGATTAGATAGTGGCAATCCGAAAACGGTTAGATTTAGACAACCAATTTTAACCGCAGAAC
>CBDUUO010000429.1:0-3546 GCA_965370395.1 uncultured bacterium | reverse complement strand
ATGAAGAAACTATTGATCACCATCGACGGGCCGGCCGGTGCCGGGAAAACAACCGTTAGCCGCGCTCTTGCCCACCGGCTGGGATACCGGTATATCGATACCGGCGCACTTTATCGCGGGGTTGCCTATGAAGTAAAAAACCAGGGTGTCGATCTCGAAAACGAGACTGAACTGGCGGACCTTTGCCGCCGGCTTCAGCTCAGTTTCAAAACAGAGGAGAAAGGGCTGTGCCTTTATTCCGGGGAAACGGACATCTCCGACCGCATCCGTACGCCTGAAATTAGTATGCTGGCATCGTCTGTTTCTGCCAAATCGGTGGTACGTAAGTATCTTCTGGATGTGCAAAGAGATATTGGTCTTCGGAAAGCAGCGGTCTTCGAAGGACGCGACATGGGAACGGTTGTTTTTCCAGGGGCTGACGTTAAATTTTTTTTGGATGCATCTTCAACAACCCGGACGCTGCGACGGTATCAGGAACTCGAGTCCGAATCCGATCAGTCGCTGGAAGAGGTTGAGAAAGACATGCAGCGCAGAGATACCAACGATAGTACCCGGAGCCTGGCGCCTCTAAAACCGGCCGATGATGCAATTGTGATTGATTCCACGGACTTGTCTGTCCAGGAGGTGGCAGATCTAATGCTGTCGCGCATCCCTAAAAAAGGATAGATAATCGATTATCATAGTAGCTATTCCTAACAACTTGAATTATTTGCCTGGAATTAATAAAAATTCAAATAAAATATTGCATTTTTTTTCCATTCTGTTAAATATAAAAGATTGCACTAACGCCCATGGCGTAGCAATAAAATAGGCTAAGGGGGATTAAATATTCATGGCTGACGAAACGAACAAGGATAAAACCCAAAATGAAACGCAAGCTGAAGTTCCCGATGGTGCTGCTGCTGAACCGGTGAATACCGAAAATGAACCGCAAAACGAGGAGCTGAAAGCAGATCAGTCATCGACGGGCCCATCCGAAGACAGTTCACGTGATCCGGGTGGCAGCATGGAAAGCGTGATGGACATGTATGAAGAGAGTTTCAAACGCTTTGCTGAAGGGGAAGTGGTCACCGGCCGGGTTATTTCTATAGATAAGGATCACGTTCTGGTGGACATCGGCTACAAATCTGAAGGTCAGGTAAGGATTCAAGAGTTTTTAGATGAAAGTGGCAATGTCACCGCTAAAATCGGAGATACCATCGAAGTCATGGTTGAATGGTGGGACGATGAAGATGAACGCGTCTTGCTGTCAAAAGATAAAGCTGCCAACATTAAAGTCTGGGAAGCGATTAAACAATCTTACGATGAAGAGGGTACCGTCAAAGGTACGATTACCAACCGGGTTAAAGGGGGATTTTCGGTTGACATCGGCGTTCCGGCCTTTCTACCCGGATCTCAGGCGGATCTGCGACCGATTCGGAATCTGGATGATATGGTCGGCAACGAATTTGATTTCAAGATTCTAAAATATAATCGCAAGCGCAGTAATATTGTTCTTTCCCGAAGGGCGATATTAGAAAAAGAACTGGAGGAAAAGCGCTCCACGACCTTGGCAACCATCCATGAAGGCAAGGTTGTTGAAGGCGCGGTAAAAAATATTACTGAGTATGGTGTTTTTGTGGATCTGGGCGGTGTTGATGGTCTGCTTCACATTACCGATATCTCCTGGGGGCGGGTAAAGCACCCCTCGGATCTTTTTTCAATCGGGGATTCCGTCACTGTCAAGATTTTAAATCTGGATTTGGAAAACGAAAGAGTCTCATTGGGGATGAAACAGCTCAATGAGGATCCGTGGACCACGGCTGCCGAAAAATATGCAGTGAGTTCGCGTGTGACGGGAAGAGTCGTCAGCCTGACCGATTATGGGGCTTTCATAGAGCTTGAAGAAGGCATTGAGGGACTGATCCATGTGTCTGAAATGTCCTGGACCCGCAAAGTTCGGCATCCATCCAAGGTTGTATCTGTCGGAGAAAAGGTCGAAGCGGTTGTGCTGGATATTAAACCCGAAAGCCGCAGAATTTCCCTGGGCATGAAGCAGGTCGTTCCGAATCCCTGGGATGTGATCAGTGAAAAATATCCGATTGGCACCACCATCGAAGGGAAAATTAAAAACATCACCGATTTTGGGTTGTTTATCGGTATTGATGAAGGTATCGATGGGCTGGTTCATATCTCTGATATTTCCTGGACCAAAAGGATCAAACACCCCTCTGAGCTCTTTAAAAAAGGAGATGTTGTTCAGGCCATCGTGCTGGATATTGAAAAAGAACACGAGCGGTTTTCCCTCGGTATCAAGCAGTTGCAAAACGATCCCTGGGCGTCGGTGGCTGAAAGATATGAAGTCGGTAAAGAAATTACCGGAACCGTTACTAACCTGACGGATTTTGGAATTTTCGTTGAGCTGGAAGAAGGAATTGAGGGGCTTGTTCACGTCTCTGAAATCAGCAAAGAAAAGATAAAAACACCGACGGAAAAATTTAAGATTGGCGATGTCATTTCGGCCCGGGTGATGAACATTAATAGCGATGAAAGGCGCATCGGCCTTTCCATCAAACGACTTGAAATCGAAGACGAACAAAACTTGCTCAGCGAGTACGTCAACAATATGGGGCCGGCCACATCTACCTTTGGGGAAATATTGCGCGAAAACCTGCAGGAGAAGCTGAACGAAGACTAACAAAAACCTCTGCCCATGCAGCGGAATGAATATCTGAACTTGGTTTGTGATGGCCAACCTTCGTAAACCTGTTTAGGAAATATTTATTCGCATGGGCGGAGATTTTTTTATTCAAAAATACTGACATCCCCCATCCCTTTGCGAATAACCACAGGCGCGTCATTTATCAAGGAAATGACACTCGACGGGTTCCCCGACACAATATCTCCATCAATCACCAAATCAAGGCGATTTTCAAATACGTCATAAATCAGGGAAGCATCGTTAAGGATGCTGCCGTCCGGTAAGGTCGCACTGGTGGTGATAATGGGATTTCCCAGCCCCTCTACCAGCTCGAGACATATTTTGTGATCCGGCACCCGAATTCCAGCTGTTTTACGTTTGGTCAACATAATCTTGGGTACCAGTTTGGAACCCTCCAGGATAAAGGTATAGGGGCCCGGTAATAACCTTCTCATGGTTTTATAGGCATAATTGGATACCTTGGCGTAATCACTGATGTTTTTGAGTCCTGAGCAAATAAAACTGAAAGGCTTGCTTTTATTTCGTTGTTTTAATTGGTAGATACGTTCAATGGCTTTTTTATTCAGAATGTCACAGCCGATGCCGTAATGGGTGTCGGTTGGATAGACGACGATGCCGCCTTTCGCCAGGATGTCGACCGCCTTTTGAATGAGTCGACTCTGGGGGTTGATTGGATTTATCTTAATCAGCATATTTCAAAAACCCCATATTCTAATCTTTCTCGTCCTCGATGTTGCACTCCCTAATGTTGATGAATTCGTAAAAAGTCGAATTCATCAAGTGTTTGGTGTTTGGTATGAAATATATGATGCTATATCGGCATGTTAGAATACTAAACACTAAAC
>CBDUUO010000428.1:0-3546 GCA_965370395.1 uncultured bacterium | reverse complement strand
TAACATGTAGCTAAAAATGTTTCAAATTTGAGATAGGTTCTATTTTGATTATCACCGTTATGTATTATGTTGTTAATAATTCGGATCTACCTCACCGATAATCAGAAAGTTGTAATTAAAAGGACGGAGATCTGAGTAAATGATCTCTGAGTGAGCAAAATGAAAACAAAATCGGTTTTGCTTGGGACGGTGATTGCCTTATTTTTTGTGATTTTTAGCGGGCTGGTGTTTTTGCCCGCAATCTTATCCAGCAACCTGCTGAAGCCCCGCATCCTGCAAGAAGTCAACCGGCATTTACCCGGACAATTGCAGGTCGCAGAATGGACGTTTAAATGGTTTAGCGGCATTGAAGCCAAAGGCATCATCTACGACTATCGACAGGAAAACCTTTATGTGGAAGTTGCCGGGTTAAAGGGATATCGCGGGCTGGTTCAACTGCTAGCCGATGCCGGCAATCTGGGTGGAATCGAAATCGTTAAGCCGGATGTGGTTTTTTATCTCTCGGATAAACAACCGTCTGATTCACCAGAAAAAACGGCCCCCCCCCAACCAGCCGGGTTTCCGGCCTTTTCCGGTATACTTAAAATTACCGATGGATCCATCCGCACAATAAAACCGGATCGCAGCGAACAAATTGTCGTCAAAGATCTGGATCTTTTTCTGGATATATCGGATATCGAAAAACCCATCGCTTACCGCGTTTTTCTGACATCGGGCGACACCGTCGGCCGCTTTTCCGGCGAAGGCACCCTGACCCTTTCGCCGGATAATCCACTTGATCTGAAGGCGATTCAATCCGATGCCCGCTTGAAAATCACAAACTGGGAACTTGAAGAGGTTCTGGCGATACTCGCTTCCCGGGGTGATTATCCGTCAGGCAAAGGGCGTTTAAACGCCGATCTTACCTTGCAGGACAGCTCAGCTAAAGCCCTGGACTTCAATGGAAAGTTGTCTCTGAATCAACTGGAGCTGTGGGGCGGGCCGCTGGGTGCAGATCATCCCCGGATTAAAGGAATATCTACAGAAATAAACGCCACCATAAGCCAGGGTGTCCTGTCTTTAAAACAATTTAGTTTACAGTCCTCTCTGGTGAATGGATCCGCCCAGGGAAGCGTTGCCGGCCGGGGCCAGAAACAATTTCAAGGTTCAGCCGATATCAACCTGGCTGAAGTTTTTTCCCAGCTGCCCCACACCTTGAAGCTGCGCGAAGATACGACACTGTCTGAGGGCAAACTGGCATTGTCTGTCAGCGTCAAATCGACAGAAGAAGTCACCGCATTTGAAAGCACTGCTCGAGTCAATCGGTTAAAAGGTATCCGCAAAGGCAAACCCATCGCCTTGAATCAGCCGATATCGATAAAAGCCAACGGGGAAAAAAGCGCTCTGGGAATCCGGATAGACAACTTATCGCTGCGCTCCTCTTTTTTAAATGGAGACGGCCAGGGAGATCTTGGCAATATGCGGGTAACGCTTTCAGCGGACCTCGCTGCAGCTCTCAGAGAATTAAAGAAATTTGTCGACATCCAGGAATGGGACGGTTCCGGCAAACTGTTTGCCAAGCTTCAGGTCAATGAAACCGCGCCCAATTTAAATGCCGTATCATTAAATCTGGATATTCGTAATCTGGCTTTGAAGCGTAACGGAGGTCCCATTCTTCCAAAGCAGGATGTCAAAGCCGATTTAACCACCACCGTCCGAAAAGGCGAGCGTTTAACCACCAGTGAATTTCAGAAGCCGAATTTAACCATTCAGTCATCGGTGGCCAGAGGAAAATTCAGCGCCACCCGCTTTCAGTTAGATCCCGGAGGAAATTTACCCACAGCCGACAATCTGTCCATCGACGCCAACTTTAATTTGCAGCAAATTTCGAACCTGTTACGAAATTTCAACAAACTTTCCAATAGCATCCGGCTGGCGGGTAGCTCGCATATTCGAATCAGCGGATCGATGGATGCCCAAAGACTGGTGCTAAACAGCGCGCAGATCGATACCCGTAATTTCCGATATCACGATGGACAAAAAACGCTTCGCGAAGACCGATTGACCTTGAAAACCAAAGGCAAGCTTAATTTTAAAACCAAATCCGCCTTCTTTGCACCCGTCGACATCAAGGGTTCACCGGGTACAATCACCATACCGGAATTGACGGTCAGAGACTGGTCGGACGTCCAAAAAAATATGAAAACACAGGCAAGGGCGGACCTTGACCTGGCCAAACTGACCAGCGTCTACGGAGATTTTATCCAGCTGCCGGAAAAAACCCGAATTTCCGGAAAAGGAAAGTTTGACCTCGATATGGATTTTTCGTCTCCAAAAGCGCAGTTCTTAAAGGTCACTGCAGATCTTTCTCCTTTTGAGTTAACCTCTGAAACCCTGCCCCCGATCTCCGAAGATCACGTAAAGCTCAAGGCGGTCTTAAGGCGCAGTCCGGACGGAAAGGCTCTGGCGATTGAAAACATCCAGCTAAACTCCACCCTTTTATCGCTTTCGGCGGCGGGAACCCTGGATCAAACCGGTAAAAGAAAAACGCTGGATGCCAGCGGCAACATCAATTTAGACCTGAAGATGCTGTCCCCTTATCTTCAGAAAATTGCCGGCCCTCAAATCACCATAACGGGTAAAGGCGACAATCCGTTTAAACTGAAAATGGTCTCTGGCGGAACCCATTGGACGGATTTGCTAAAACAAACAGACTTTACGGGGGCCATTCGCGCAGACTCCATTGACGCCTTCGGTCTGGGTATTTCGGCCACCGAAGTTCCATTACGGATAGCCAATGAATCGGCGATAGCGAAATTGGCGGCAACCGCCAATGGCGGCCAGTTGAATCTACAGCCCAAAATCGATTTACGAAAAGAACCGTATATGCTTTCTCTGGCGCCGGATTCCTATATTCTAAAAGATGTTGAAATCACAGACGCCATGGCCGAAAGACTGATGTCTAAAATCCATCCGGTTTTCAAGGGCTCGGTTAAGGCTGAAGGACACATTGATCTGTATATGCAACATTTTAACTGGCCTCTGGATAAAAAAGACCGGAATAAAACTTCATTTGCCGGAACCCTGCGCCTAAAAGGGGTTCGGATCAATTCCACCAACCTGCTCTCGGGACTGTTGGCCTTGATCGGCGTTCGCGGCGATGAAATGGATTTTGGGGATCTGGATATTGATTTTGTCGCCCGCAATGGGCGGATTGAAACTTCTCCCATCCGGCTTGAAATCGACGGCTATCCCATAGAGCTGAGCGGCTCGGTAGGTTTTGACAAAAGCCTTGATTATACGGCCAAACTGCCGATTACCCCTATGCTGGTTGGAAATAAAGCCTACCGGTATCTTGAAGGCGTCACCATTGATGTCCCCATCCGCGGCAACTCGGCAAATCCGGATATTGATCAAAGCAGCATGCAAAAGGCCAGCGCAAGCCTGGCCGAACAGGCCCTGCAAAAAAACCTTGAGAAAGGAGTCCAGAATATTCTCGAACAGCTGCTTAAAAAAAAGTAAAACTCAAAAGCTTTTATGTCAACAATTCGCCGGGAAGATACGCAA
>CBDUUO010000427.1:0-3552 GCA_965370395.1 uncultured bacterium | reverse complement strand
GCCACCGACGCCTATAGCCACTGCACCGAGGTTCTACTCTACTAACTATATCAAATCTTTTTCTCGATTCCGCATTCACCTTCAACTAACGCATGGAAAATAATTTACCTTTTTACACAGCGGTAAGCCCACTGAGCGCAAAAGACAAAGAAGCAACAAATTTCTGTTTCTTTTTCGGCTCGTCTCAGTCGGTTTTTTAGAAAGGAGTTTTAAATCATTCCGATGAATTACATAAGACCATCTTAATTTAATTCACAATTCAAGCTTTGACCCTACTTATTACTACTTATTACCCGCAGCCTGTGGGAGCGGCTTCCAGCCGCGAGATTACGAGGCCTCAAAGCAATAGAGCAGGCCACCGTGTCTGCCCCGGAAATAAAATCTTAAGATGCCTGCCTGTCCCTGCCGAAATAATTTTTTATGCCGAAAAACAGAATCGAGCGGCCGGCAGCGGCTTATGACCGTGAAATTTTAACCCGAGGATCAAAAACGAATCTTGCCGGGGCGCCGATTGATATTTTCTTAAAATCCGGATGTTCAGGATTAATCAAATAGTTATATTCTTCCCGGATAATGGTGCTGGGCACTTTCAACACGGCCGATTTTTTATTTAAAGCCCATTGGGTGCCGATGTCCTGCGTGGATTCCGGGACTGGAAAGCTGTTCCAGTCCCGGGGTATGCGGGAAGATTCCAGGGAAATGACCATTCCGGCATCAAAGCGGACCGCGATACGCAAAAATATTTTATTGAACAAATCTTTGTCCGGCAGATGGACGATTATTTCCAGGGCCGCAAGCGCCAGGGAGTCGGCGGTGTAGATCATCGGAGTCCCGATTTTATTCCAGCGGCCTCCGGCAATGCGGGCGCCTTCACCGTCAAAGGCGCGCTTTTTGTGTTTGGCCTTTACGATTCGCCAGGCGGTAATTCTCATCCGGGAAAGACCCCATGCTCGATTCGGCTAAGGAGCCTTTCGACTTCCCGGGCGCCAAGCTCCGTTTTGGCATACTCCAAGGGAATGTCCCCCCCCAAACCTCTGGCAGGTTCTTTGAGCCACTTTTCAGCGCTTTTCTCATCTTCAAATACATCCAGCGCCTTATCGTATAGTCTGGCAATCCGAAGCACCTTTTCCGATTCTTCGGCGTTCAATCGTCCCTGTTGTTTGCGGCGGCTTAAGGTGCGCATGGGAATATTTACGATCTGGGATAATAAATTGTCCGAAACACCGAGTTTTTTGCTAAGCTTTTCAAACGATTTTACCGGCAAGCCTTTTTTAACCTTTTGAATCATATCATCTATGTTTTTTGATTTAATGCCGATCGATTGGACATGCACAATGACACCTCCTATTTTGAGATATGGCGTTTGACCATATTATAATGGCCAAATGGCCACTTGTAAAGAAAAATTTTACAGTCAGCCTGCGATTCAACTGTTATCTTCATTATTTCAACAGCTGATAAAGGTGGGCAACGCCGGTTGCGGCGGGTGGCAAAGACGTGCAAGAACTATGGGCAAAGGGTTCAGTATTCTGTTTTTGAATGTATCGTTGATCCGGCCCAATGGGCTGCTCTCCGCCAAAACTGATTGATGAAATCAATCCCGATGCAGACTAAAAAGTATGCACTTTTATGCCAAAGTATTCGGCTGCGCCGGCGAGTTGTTGATCCGCGGTTAACAGCGACAGATTATTGGTCGATGTGATTGCAAGATGCAAGGCATCCAGTGTTCGGAGTGGGGTAACAAATTGAGAAATCCAGCTTTTGGCCGTTTGATAATGAACATCGACTACTGCGAGTCTTTCAAAGAATCCGCTTGCCAGGTGGGATTGAAATCTGGAGAGTATTTGATTAGCGGCATTTTTGGAGATGCTTTTTTCACGAACTTTCCTTGAGAGAGAAGAGGCCAGTTCTACTTCCGTCAGAGCGCTGATGGCGGGGCGCTTGATTTTTAAAATAAATTTTTCCACAGAATCGCTGATCGGCTCGGGGTAATAATATGCGGCCAGTACGCTGGTATCGATGTAAAACATCAGAAACGATCCTCGCGTCTAAGTTCAATTACCGTTTTGCTGAGCGGCTCGCCCGATACCACCAGTGATGCCCGAAAATCTTTCATGCTCGGCAATTCTTTGCCTTTATCCGCTGATACCAGAAGCGCAACTTTTTTTCCGCGGCGGGTGATGACAATTTCTTCACCTTGTGCAACCCTGTTCAGCAGCTTGCTGAGCTTGCTGCGGGCTTCTTTTACGCTGATTTCAATCATGCCGGCCTCCAATAAACAGTTCCTGCCATGATCCTTCGTGAAGTGTACACATTAAATGTACACACCTCAAATGAGATTGTCAAGTATTGCCGTCTGCCATATTGAAGGCTGGGAAAAGAGGATCGTTTCAGGCAGAGTATCTGAAATACGAATGTCTGACACTTTGCGGTTGACCCAATGGGCAGGCTTAAGATAATGTGTGCGGAAATTAACCCGCCGGTTGAATTGATAGAAATCTTACGATGGAATTTGATAGAAGCAAGATAACATTTATCTTTCTGGGCATCCTGGTGCTGGTTGCCGTGGGGATTGTGCTAAAAACCGCCCAATCGGTCATTCTTCCGCTGATTATTGCCTGGCTGCTATCCTTTCTTATTGGTCCGGCGATCAATTTCATGACGGCCCGCAAAATACCGACAACACTGGCGGCTTTTATCATACTGATTGTTTTACTCGGTATTTTTTATTTATCCGGTACATTTCTGTTTGCTCGGTTTTCGGCATTTGTCGATGCTTACCCGAAATACCATGCGCGATTCACAGAACTGATTGCTTTGGTGACCAGCAAATGGAATCTGGCGTTTGATCCCCTCGCAGGCATCGACTGGGGGCAGAACATCGGGCACTTTTTGGCATCTTTTTCGCGATCCATTTTTGTGTTTGTCTCCCAGCTGGTTTTGGTCAGTATATTCCTTTTCTTCATATTGCTGGGCAAACCCTTTTTTCGATACAAAATTATTAAATCTTTTTCAGCCGAAGATGCCGACCAGATTGCCCGCATTACCTTTTCAATTACCGCGCAGATCCGGCGCTATCTGTCCCTGCAATTTTTGATCAGCTTTACCACCGGCGTTCTGGTATGGCTGACGTTGGAAATTATCGGGGTGGATTTTGCCGTTACCTGGGGGGCGCTGGCGTTTTTTCTGAATTTTATTCCAACGGTAGGCTCCATTATGGCCTCCATCCCCCCTATTTTGCTGGCGTTTGTGCAATTCTATCCATCGATATGGCCGGGTGTCATTACCCTTTTATCGGTGGTAACCATCCAAATGGGCATGGGAAATGCGCTTGCACCAAAGGTCATGGGGGACCAGTTAAATTTAAGCCCCGTGGTGGTCCTGCTTTCGCTGTTATTCTGGGGTTGGTTGTGGGGAATTGTCGGGGCGCTGATTTCGATACCGATCGCAGCAGCCATTAAAATCGTCTGCGAAAATATCGAAACACTGCACCCCATAAGCGTGATGATGGGATCCGGCAAGGCGTATCGGCGTGAATTTAAAGAGTGAAAT
>CBDUUO010000426.1:0-3574 GCA_965370395.1 uncultured bacterium | reverse complement strand
CCGGGGCAGGTGGCAGAGATAAAATTACTGGTAGAGAAATTTATAAACGAAGATTAGAACTGCATATTTAAAAGTACTTATAGTTTTATATTATATTCTTTCCCATCTTTTAGCAGGCTTAAAAATTTCAAGCCGAATCCTTCGCGCCTCAGATGAACCACTTCGCCTTTCAGCATGACGCCTTTTTCAATTTTCGTGCGAGAAATGACCAGTGTAATAGTTTGTCCGGTCGCAAACGGGTTCCGCGTCTCAATAAAAATCCCGCCTTTGCTGATATTTTTAGTTAAACCCGCATAGTACCGGTTTTGACAGGCAAAGATGGTTGCGCGGCGAAATGATTTTCGTGTAAATCGCCTTAAATCGATAGCCCTTCTTGCCCCTCTTTCGTGCAAATAAACCACGTTTTCAGGTTGCATGGCAAATTCCCCCAAAAGCGCACTCAAAAAAATATTCTGATTTAAACGATTGATGTAAATTTCAAGATTTTATCCTGAACGTTAATTATACCATATCATACAATATATAGTCAAGATAAGACGATACCCACAATATATTGTATCGACGGGTTCCGGTATATTAATTTAGATTGCGAATCGAATGGTATAATCGGAAAAGACTAATTTCAATTCATAAAGCGTTCAAGGCAATCAATTTCAACTTGATCATATACCATATGTGGTGTATATATAAAGCTTCAATAGCAACATATTGCTTTGCCCTTTAACCCAAAGCCCCTGTCCAGGTTATAGCGGTTGTCATAAATATGTTCCGTTTGCCAGATTCGCTAACAAGGGAAAATGTAATGTGTAACAGCTTAAAATTATTACAAACATGACAACCGCTATATTAGAGCGTTTGGATCAGGCCATATTGGACGTTATCGACAACCCTGAAAAGACACAACAAACCACCGCTATCGGAACGTTATTCTGACAAACGCTCTAGACCTCAGAGATTTGCCCCCGGGGATAAAATCATCACCACAGAATCGGACTGTCTGCATGTCTAATCAACATACGCTCAATGGTTACTATGGCCGAATTTTAAACGGCAACTATAGTCGCCGTCTCAAGGGCCGCATCGCAGAATGCATCCAGCATTTTCAAGTATTTGATGAACTGGGAACCCCGGCGATACCTTACATTGCCGCCTGGCAGGAAAAACACAATGTGATCTGGTATGAGTTTGTCAGCAGGCAGCTGATACAGCTTTTGGGCTGTGACCATTCAGATGCATCAGAATTTTTCAGAAACAGTATTGTTGAGCGCCATATCTATACAAAAATGGGCACACCCGAGGACCTTCAGGAAGTGATCTTGAAAAGCAATGAGGTTATAGAGCGCAAATCCGAACTCAGAGAAGAGGTTAAAAAAAGCGGGATTCTCGAGGCGGTTTATAAAATATCTGCGGCTGACGGTAAAACCTATTGGCTGAAAGACCAGGCTAAATTGGAATCATTTAAATCAGATAAAATCTATATCTCGTTAGGCAGTTTAACGATCGTTACCAAAGAAATGGAAGCCGAGGAACATCTCAAACAGGTTCAAAAAGCATTAAGAAAAAGCGAGCAAAAGTTTAAAGAACAGGCGATTCACGATAATTTAACCGGCCTTTTCAACACCAGACACCTGTACCATGCCCTGGCTGAACTGATTCAAAAAAGCGCCTCCCATGGCCGGATTTTTTCTCTGGTATTTATGGATATTGATAATTTTAAACAGGTGGTCGATACCCATGGGCATCCTAACGCCAGCAAAGCGCTTCAGGAAATTGCACTAACCATTAAGACAACCCTTCAGGCGCCCGCTTACGGCGTGGCTTATGGCGGTGATGAGTTTGTGCTGGTATTGCCCGGATATGACAAGCAGCGGGCATTCGATATGGCGGAAACCATCCGGAAACGAATCAAAGAGACCATCTATCTTCAAAAAGCGGGTTTAAAAGTTCGTATTGGCTCAAGTTTGGGTATATCAACCTTCCCGGATGATGCGGACACGCTCTCAGAACTCCTGGCGCTGGCAGACCAGGCCATGTTCAGCGTTAAGGAAAGAGGCAAAGATTCAGTCTGCGGAATATCATATGCAACCACCAAAAGCGGAGACCGGACCGGGAACATTATTTCTTATGATTGCCAGAAATAAGAAATCCGGATCTCCAATTTTGTGTTTGCGATAGGCGCCCGCTTCAATCCCCCCATCATTTTCTGCCAGACGCCTCTCCATACGACCCCGCAACGATCCGACAGGCCTCGGCCGTGAGCCGTTCAGCCCTGAGCTACTTTCGACCTGAGCGTTCGGCCGTCTTCGACCCTGAGCTTACTTCCGAAGGGCTCAGACCGAAAAAAGCGTAGCGAAGTCTTGCTGCAAGACGTTTTATTTGAGTTTGGCCTGCAATTGTTTCGCCCAGTCCTTGAAGTACGGATTATCGGATTTTAACCCCTTTTCCAGATAGCCTCTGGCTTCGGCCTTATTCTCATCTCCGCCGATTTGAATTAAAAGCTCCGCTAGAAAAAGCTGGCCTTCGGTGTTGGTGGCGAAGTATTGGGTCTCCTGATATTCGCGGTAATAAGCCAGAGATTTTTTCCGATCTCGCAGCGGCCAGGGCAAAACCGCCCAGAAACGGCCCAAAGACAACATCGGTCCGCCTTCTTTATACATTTTGTTGATCTCATAAGTTTTTTCGAAGCTTTGTTGGGTTTTGTTCTTCAATCCTTCTTTCAGGGCGGTGAATATGCTGACACCGTCGGAGTAAATGCCGACATTCAGACCGTAGTAATAGTGCCCGTCGGGGCGCTGCGGTTTCAATTCGACTGCCTTCCGGGCGTATTGCATGCCGGCCTTGCCGAATTGGGCGCAAATATCCTTCCAGCCCTCAACGCCTTTCTTTTTGGCTTTATCGGCGTACTCGCGGTGTGCCCGGGCGCACTTCCAGGCGGCCTCATAATCGTCGGGTTGCTGTTCAACCGCCTTCACATACAGGTCAATGGACTTCTTGTAATTTTCAAGCCCCCCCTGATCAAAAATTTTATCGGCCTCCGCCAGATAGTCCACCGCCGCCACCCAGAAAGGAAAAACCAGAAAAATTGCTGTTATTGCTGCACCCCAAATATATCGTTTCATTCCACTACCTCCTTAAATATTAAAATTCGAAATTCTAAGCTCTAAATTCGAAACAAATCCGAAATTCAAATTTTCCAAAGATCAAAACTGACAGACTCGTAAAAAGTCTGCCAAGCTGTCATTGCGAGCGCAGCGAAGCAATCTCTATCAATCCAAGTCTCTGAAATCATGGGATTGCTTCGTCACTTCGTTCCTCGCAATGACCGACGATAGGACTTTTTACGAAAGCATCAAAACTGATAATACGATAAAGAATTTTTAATTAAAAAAGCACAGATTTTTTTATTTAAAGCATTCGAATTTCTGCCATTCAATATTGTTTCGTATTTTGATATTCGGTATTCGGATTTTGATACCTGTGCTTGAATCAATTATATTTTTATCCTAAAGTCGCTAATTTTGTTACCTGCTTATCTGGAAAGTCCAAGTTGCCATTAGATAAACTCTCTGTGGGA
>CBDUUO010000425.1:0-3575 GCA_965370395.1 uncultured bacterium | reverse complement strand
AAGACAGTGAAAATATTCCAATACAATTTTTTTGCCACAAAATGCACAAAAATAAGTTCTAAGGGCCTAACGCACTCCGCTTTCGTTCAACTACGATATGGATCATTTTATAAAAAAAACCAAAAAAATTAGGGCAATACCTCTTTACAAACAAAAAAATATGCTTATTATTCAAAAAATCCAACACAACGAATTCCAACTCCAAATCCTTAAAATTTTTTCCATTTATAAATATACGATTATCTGGAAGGGAGGTGACATCTCAACCCCAAAACAGAAAAAGGGAAGTGCATTATTGTGGTAAGAATTTCAACACTTCGAAATATGTTTGATATTATTCGAAAAGGAGAACTTAAACTATGAAACTCAGACCATTGCA
This sequence comes from uncultured bacterium, assembly GCA_965370395.1. GTDB lineage: Bacteria > Desulfobacterota > Desulfobacteria > Desulfobacterales > JAHEIW01 > JAHEIW01. Next base: position 3,196 of record CBDUUO010000425.1, on the reverse strand, counting down.
GGATCGAATTTTAGTTCAACGAGTAGACGAAGAGGAAAAAACCAAGGGAGGCATCATTATACCGGATACCGCCAAAGAAAAACCGGCGGAAGGTAAGGTTGTTGCTGTGGGTAAAGGCAAGGTTGATGAAAATGGCAAACGCATTGCCCTCGAGATCAAAAAGGGCGATCGAATTCTATTTGGCAAATACTCCGGCAGCGAGGTAAAAATCGAAGATAAAGAATATTTAATTATGCGGGAAGAAGATGTGCTCGGTATTATTGATTAAAAAACAAATTTCAATATATGATGGAGGTTAAATAAAAATGACTGCTAAACTAATTAAGTATGACATGAAGGCCCGTGAATTAATGCTTAACGGCGTAAAGACGCTTTCAGACGCTGTGGTTGTTACGCTGGGCCCTAAAGGCCGCAACGTGGTTCTTGACAAATCCTGGGGTTCTCCGACGGTCACCAAAGACGGTGTCACTGTCGCCAAAGAAATTGAACTGGAGGATAAATTTGAAAATATGGGCGCCCAGATGGTAAAGGAAGTCGCCAGTAAAACAAGCGATATGGCCGGTGATGGCACAACGACGGCCACGGTGCTGGCGCGCTCAATCTACGAAGAAGGCCAAAAACTGGTTGCCGCCGGCAACAACCCCATGGCAATCAAAAGAGGCATCGATGCGGCAGTGGAAACTACGGTAAAAGAACTTGAGAAATTGAGCAAAGCTACGAAAGATCAGCGCGAAATCGCACAGATCGGCACCATCTCGGCCAACAACGATGAAACCATCGGAAACATCATTGCCGAAGCCATGAACAAAGTCGGCAAAGAAGGTGTCATCACGGTTGAAGAAGCCAAAAGCATGGAAACTACATTAGAGGTCGTAGAAGGGATGCAATTTGACCGGGGTTACCTTTCGCCCTATTTTGTAACCGACCCGGAAAAAATGGTCGTTTCCCTGGAAGACCCCTACATTTTAATTAATGAGAAAAAAATCAGTCAGATGAAAGACCTGCTGCCGATCCTTGAACAGGTGGCCAAAATGAGCAAACCCCTCATGATTATTGCGGAGGACATCGACGGAGAAGCCCTGGCGACTTTGGTCGTAAATAAACTGCGGGGTACGCTTCAGGTTGCGGCCGTAAAGGCCCCCGGCTTCGGCGACAGACGCAAGGCCATGCTGGAAGACATCGCCATCTTAACCGGCGGCCAGGTCGTATCTGAAGATTTAGGCATCAAGCTCGAAAATTTAGCTGTTTCGGATCTTGGAAGCGCCAAAAGAATTTCCATCGATAAAGATAATACGACCATCGTCGACGGCGCCGGTTCCCGTTCGGCGCTCGAGGGCCGGGTCAAACAGATTCGGGCCCAAATCGATGAAACCACTTCCGACTACGATGGCGAAAAACTCCAGGAGCGTTTGGCCAAGCTCATCGGCGGTGTTGCGGTCATTAATGTGGGCGCAGCGACCGAAACCGAAATGAAAGAGAAAAAAGCCCGGGTTGAAGATGCATTGAACGCAACCCGCGCCGCTGTTGAGGAAGGAATCGTTGCGGGTGGCGGTGTCGCCCTGGTCCGTTGTCTGGAGGTCTTGGGAAAGATGAAAATCAAAGCCGATCAGAAGCTGGGGGTTAAGGTGCTTATGCGCGCCATTGAAGAGCCGCTGCGCCAGATAGCCAACAATGCCGGCCGCGAAGGCTCGGTGGTGATTGACAAGGTCAAAAGCGGCCAAGGTCCTTTTGGTTACAACGCCGAATCTGACACCTACGAGGATCTGATTAAAGCCGGTGTGATTGACCCGACCAAGGTGGTGCGCCTGGCCCTGCAAAACGCAGCCAGTGTGGCCGCTTTAATGCTGACCACCCAGGCGATGGTGGCCGAAAAGCCCGAAGAAAAAGCCGAAGGCATGCCCGGTGGCGGCGCTCCCGGCATGGGCGGCATGGGCGGAATGGGCGGAATGGGTGGAATGATGTAAGTAACCATGACTATCCGCTGATTCAACTGCAAAATGATCTGCAAAAAGCCCTCATGGCATGTTTTTATGCCATGGGGGCTTTTTTTGCCGGCGCTCAACAACCGGCAGGATAGCTAAACTTGACAAATCAGCCATAAACAGGTAATCTTATTATAAATAAATTACTTTTTGATATGATTGCAAATTTAAAACAAAGTGGGGCTTCTGATGAATTTTAAAATAAATTTCCGGATTAAAATGTGGCTATCGATCTTGATTACAATGCTTCTGATAACGCCGTTTTCGCTGGAGGCCGCCGAAAACGAAAAAGTAATTAAGCACGAAACCGGGTTTTACTACACGGTTCAGAAAGGCGACACGCTCTGGGATCTTAGCCGTAAATTTTCTGATTCTGCCTGGTTATGGCCGGAGATGTGGCAGGAAAACAGCCAGATTGCCAATCCCCATCGTATTTACCCGGGCGAGCGCATTCGGTTGTTTCGTCGGACCGGATCTCAAAAAATCGGCGAAAAGAAAATAGCGGTAGCGCCACCCACTCTGGAGGATCTCATCCACTATAGTTATGCCGCCCTGGATCGGGTCGGTTTTATTCGCAAACAGCCGGTGGCACCGCACGGTGCCATTTTTAAGGTGCTGGAAACCAAAGAAATGATCAATTCGGAAGACATTGTCTATATCCGGCCGGAAGGTGATTTTAAACTGGTGCCCGGCAAGCGCTACACCATCTATCGGACGTTAATACCGATCAAGGCTCGATTTACAGGTGAGTATATCGGCATTCAACATCTGCTGACCGGTGTGGTTGAAATTACCCAGGTACAGCCCAGCTATGCCATCGGAACGGTAATCGTAGCCTATCGCCCGATTCATCTTGAAGACATGTTAATGCCCTATTACCGGCGCATACCTGCTGTCATTTTAAAAGACAGCCCCATGGGTCTGGAGGGCAAAGTCGTTGAAGCCGAAGAGCACAACAGACTCATCGGCGACCAGGTGATCGCTTTTATCGATAAGGGCAAAAAAGATGGGGTGCAACTCGGACAATTCTACAACGTATACTATCGGGTAGCAGAACGCCTTGATCCCAAAAAGAAAGAAAAAACACTGCTGCTCCCGGTTGATTTTGCTGAATTACTGGTCATTCACACCGAAAATACAACCGCCACCGTGATTGTAACCAAAGCCGATAGGGAATTTGAACCGGGATCAAAAATCCGCTCACCGATTCACTA
>CBDUUO010000424.1:0-3582 GCA_965370395.1 uncultured bacterium | reverse complement strand
ATCCAATGGGTTAAAATGGCACCGAAACCATAAAAGGGGGTCCAGGCACCGATAACCGTCCCCATGGCTTCTTTTGGAAAATAATCTCCGGCACAGGCGCCATAGATCGGAAACGTCACGCCATAAAAAATAGCCACAATCCCGACAAATATGCACAACAGGGTCCAGGAGTCGCCAGCGATCAAAATCCCTGCCAACGCAACGGTGATGAATGCATTGGAAATCATAATGGTTTTTTTGCGGCCCAGATAATCGGATAAAGGCAAAATCGTCAGCACACCCACAATTTGACCCAGCCCATGAATCGTAGCCAGCATACTGGCTTTTTCCAATGGCATCCCGAGCTGATATTTGGCGTAGTCGACCATGAATGTTGTAATCGCATAAAGACTGTAGGCAATCGCAAAATATGAGAAGCCAATCCGCCAGAAAAGGCGGTTTTTAAACACGGTGATCAATGCGATTCGTTTTTTGGGGGTCTCCATCTCATTGTGTTGATCTTCCTCGGCTGTCTTTTGTCCCCAGGGCAGGCAGCCGGCGCTTTGGGGATCGCTTCTTAGAAAAATGCCATTTGGCACCACCATAAACAGGGCCATCCCTCCTAAAAAAAACCAGGCATAATGCCAGCTGAAGCGATCGACAATCAGGGGAAATACCACACCCATGGTTGCAAATCCCAAGCCATACCCTGTCGAAAGAATTCCCAGGGCCAGACCCCGACGCTGGAAAACAAACCAGCGCTGCACCAGTGTAATCACAGGGGCCCATAGACCGGTTGCCCCCAAACCGGCTACGCCGAAGAAAAAACAGGCCGACCATAACGCTTTAACAGTACCCATCATGAAGACGCCGAAACCAAGAATCAGCAAGCATACCGTAATCACCCACCGTGCCCCGAGTCGATCTGTAAGATACCCTGCAAGCGGCGTGATGGTGATATAAGCAAAGAAATAACTATTGTAAATCGTGCCTCCGGCGGCTCTACTAAAATCCAGCGTCCGAATCATCTCCGGCAATACCACGCCAAAACCTAGGCGAATTGAGTAATTGATAAACATATTAATAAAGCAGACACTTAGCACAATCCAGGCCCAGTGAAACGTGTGGTTTTTTTTCACCCTACCCTTCCTTTGCTTCGTCACATGACTGATTTAAACTATATGTGAAAACGATAAAAAAGATAAATACCTTGGTGTTTAGTATTCTGAACAAATCATTACGAATTTGAGGTCATTCACATTTGTTCCCGTCGCCCCTGTTTGGATAACATCTCCTAATTTCCTGAGTGCTGGCGTTACATCATGTCGTTTAAGGCTATCAAAAAGATCAATGCCGGTCTGGCGAGCTCGTGACACAAATCCCTCATCCACTATTGCACCGGCAAAGTTGGTTGGACCATCGGTACCATCGGAATCCAGGCCGACAATCAGCATATTTCTCATATTTCCCATAAATAATGACGCACTCACCGCAAATTCCTGATTTGGACCCCCTTCACCGGCCTTGCCATCAATTTTAACGGTGGTCTCTCCACCACCGATTACGACACATGGCGGGGTTAGGGGTCTGTTGTTTAACGAAATCTCAGCGGCTATAGCGGCAAATGTTCGTCCGAGTTCTTTGCTTTCGCCTTCAAACATGCTGGATAAAATCATCGTATTGAAACCAAGATCTTTCGCTTTTTGCGCCGCGCTTTCACAAGCAACGTCTCCTTTGATAAGGATGTAATCATGACGATTGTGTCCGGCGAGATCACTTTCTTTAGGGGTTTCCTGGTCAGGACCTGCGCTTTTCAGAAATTCGCTCACAGACTTGGGAAGCTTTGCCCACAGGTCATATTTTGTGAGGGTTGATCTGGCGTCATCGAAGGTGGATGTGTCCGGAACTGTTGGGTCTGTGATATAGTCCAAAGGATCTCCGATCACATCCGAAACAGTTAAATTAATGAGATATGTCTCTGGGTGAATAGCCTGAGCCAATCTGCCTCCCTTTATCCGGCTGAGATGTTTCCTCACAGCATTGATTTCAATGATATTGGCGCCACAGGTTAATAGAAGCTGATTAACTGCTTTTTTGTCGTCCAGGGTTACGCCTTGTACCGGAAGTGGCAACAAAGCCGAGCTTCCACCCGTTACGCATCCAAAAACAATATCCCCGGGCTGAGTTTGTTTAGCCAAATCTAGGGTCTTTTGCGAAGCTTCCAATCCGGATTCATCCGGGATCGGGTGGCTGGCCAGATGCAACCTAGCGTGGGATAGTTTTCCTTGCTGTCCATATTTGCAAACGATGACTCCATCGGCAATCCTATCGCCCAACAGCTCTTCTAATGCCCTGGCAATCGGGTAAGTCGCTTTTCCGGCCCCCAGCAGAAAAATACGGTTATGCTTTTTCAGGTTAAATCGAAGTTTGCCGACAATCAGTTCATTACCTTGAACTGAAACAAGATCTTTTGTTGCTCTATAAGGGTCTGCTTTGGCGAGGGCATATTCGATAATTTCTAATGCGGTTTTGCGGGCCTCAATATTTCCGTGAGATAATAGCTGATCCGCGTTTTTAATGTAAGTCATTCCGTGTCTCCGTCAAAATGGCATTTCTTGCAAGCGCAGTTAAATGGTTGCCGCAACCATCTATATTTTAACCTTGGCAGATCATTATTGATATCCAAGAGACCCGGTTTTAGAAACCAAATCGAAATTGGGTATTAACTCGGTCTGGCAAAATTTTTCCGGGCATAAGCGGCGGCATCGCCCAGTTCTTCTTCGATCTGAATAAGCCGGTTGTGCTTTGAGGTTCTTTCTCCCCTCACCGGCATTCCGGTTTTTATTTGACCGCTGTTCAAAGCCACAACAAGGTCCGCAATGATCGGATCTTCAGTTTCTCCGGACCTTTCGGAAACCTGAACACCATAATTGTTTCGATATGCAAATTCGGCTGCATCTAACGCTTCAGATAGCGTTCCGATTTGGTTAACCTTGAAAAGCATGGCATTGGCAGCTCTTTTTTTAATACCCTTTCTAAGTCTATCAATGTTGGTGGCAAAAAGATCATCGCCAACAATTTGAACGTCTATCTCCTTCGTTAATTTGACATATCCCTCGAAGTCTTCCTCTTGCAAAGGATCCTCCATTGATGCAATAGGATACCTGGCTGCAACCGTTTTATAAAGGTCGATCAAAGCATCTCTATCATAAGCCTTTCCGTTCAACTCGTAGACATTTTTATCTTTGTTAAACCATGAATTTGAAGCCAGATCCATTGCGTAAACGATATCCTCGCCTTCGATATATCCCCCCGCCATATTAACTGCTTTAGACAAAAATTCTAACGGTTCCCAGATTCCGCGCATCGGGGTAGCAAACCCACCTTCATCACCGGTATTTGTTGCCAAGATTCCGTATTTTTTTATTATCAAGTTTCGCAATTTTTCGTTAATGGCGGTCGTCCATTCAAGGGCCTCCTTATAGGAACTTGCACCTACCGGCATGATAATAAACTCCTGGATTTCAAGATCATTGGCCGTGAGTTTCCCGCCGTTGATAAAATTCATTAAAGGCACCGGAATCACATGACTATTTGGGTTTA
>CBDUUO010000423.1:0-3602 GCA_965370395.1 uncultured bacterium | reverse complement strand
GTTGACAGTGAAGTATCCCTATGCTATCGGGTTGTATACAGTATACGAAAATGGTTGTCAACGACAGGTCCCCGGGCAAAGCTGGCTTAAACATTCTAACCTCAAATCTCTCCAATAACCCCACAAGGGAGATCATATGCTCCTTCAGGTCATATTCAGCGGTATCGCTACCGGCAGTATTTATGCCCTGGTGGCTCTGGGTTTGGCCCTGATCTACAGCACAACGGAACATGTCAATTTTGCCCAGGGTGAAATGTCCATGGTATCCGCGTTTATTGGATTCACTTTTTTTAAAATGCTGGGTCTTTCTCTTCCGATCGCCATTTTACTGACCCTTCTGATTTCAGCATTGTTAGGGATCATTACCGAGCGCCTGGTTATTCGGCCGGCCATGCGGGCGCCCCATTTTAATGTCTTCATCATTACCCTGGGAGTTTCGATTGTCATGAAAAGCCTGTCCGGCTTCATCTGGAGTCACAATGACTATCCCTACCCCAGTGTCTTTCCGGATGAAACCATTGCCATCGGCACTGCCACTATTGATTTAATCGGTCTGGGCAATATCGGCGCGACCGTAATACTCATGGTGATTTTATACGCTTTTTTTAAGTACACCCGTTATGGAACTGCCATGCGGGCGGTAAGTGAGAGCCAAAATGCCGCTTTACTGATGGGTGTAAATGTCAAGCAATCTTTTGCCGTCACCTGGGCCATTAGCTTTCTGGTAGCGGCGGTCGCGGGTATTCTTATGGCGCCGGTTGTTTTCCTCAGTACCCATATGGGAATCGTGGTTATCAACGGTTTTGCCGCAGCTATCCTGGGCGGCTGGGGCAGCATACCGGGTGCCATCATTGGCGGTATGCTCCTGGGCGTAATCGATAATGTCGCGCCCCTGTATCTTCCCTCTCAAATCAAGAATGTGGTCCCCTTTGCGGTGATTTTCATTGTATTGGTCATCCGCCCCAAAGGTATCATGGGTATGGAACGATTTACCAAAGTTTAAAAGGTATTCTTTGATGCAACCATCAGGCAAATGGAAAATATTGGGCTGGATGGGCGCTCTGGTCATTTTACTCATTCTGCCCTTCTTTTTAGGAAAATACTCTATTTTTCTGCTGAGCCTGCTGGCAATTTATGCATTGGTTTCCCTGGGCTTGAACCTGTTGATGGGTTATACGGGTCAAATCGCCTGCGGGCATGCCGGGTTCCTGGCCATCGGTGCCTACGTCGCCGCTCTCGTGACCGCCAATTTCGACTGGCTGCCCTGCCCGGTGACGCTTTTGCTGGCCGGTACGATCAGCGGGATAATCGGCTTTCTTTTGGGCATACCGATCCTGCGTTTAAAAGGTTTCTACATTGCCATGGCGACCTTAGCCTTTGGCGTGGTGGTCAGTGAGATCATCCTGCAGTGGAGTTCCCTGACCGGCGGCGATGACGGTTTTAGCGTCCCCACCGCCAGAATCGGTAGCTTTGTATTTGATTCGGATTTCAAGCTTTTTTATCTGATTATCCCGGTAACGGTTATCATGACTCTGCTGGCGAAGAATCTGGTAAATGGTTATATCGGCAGAGCGTTTATCGCGCTGCGAGAAAGTGAAGTCGCTGCCCAGACCATCGGTGTCGATCTGGCCAAATACAAGACCATCGCCTTTGCCATCAGCGCCTTCTACACCGGTGTTGCCGGGGGCCTGTTTGCATTTTTAATTACCTATTTATCCCCGGATGCGTTTACGATAGAACTCTCCATCGACTTTATCGCGATGATCGTCATCGGCGGGATGGGCTCAATATTAGGGTCGATTATCGGGGCGGTCATCCTGACCGGTATGCAACAGGTTTTGGCGGGCTTGCTGGACCTGCAGGTCTTGATTTTTGGTTTATCGCTGATCATCTTTATGATATTCATGCCCAGAGGTATTGTCGGCATGCTATCCGATCTCAGGGAAAGGTTTTCTTAATACGCTGCACCGACCAATCGCGAAAAAGAAAGTGTATCAAAGAACAAACGATTTTTTTCTTCCAAGCAACCCCATCATGAAAGGAGGTTTTATTATGCAAAAACTCAGGTACGTTTCAACCTTCGGGCTTATCGTTCTCGTTGCGCTCTGCTTTGCGGCAAATGATGTCAACGCCGAAGTGGGTGTAACCGACACCTCGATCCTGGTCGGATGCTCCAACAGCTTCTCGGGCCCGCTGGTTTATCCGGGCACCCAGCTGGTTAACAACGGGCTGGAAGCCTACATCGGATACATCAACGCCCAGGGCGGGGTCAACGGCAGGAAAATCTTAACCCAGTACTATGACGACGGCTATAAACCCCAAAATGCAGTAGCCAACACCAAACGACTGGTAGAACAGGATAAAGTATTCGCCATTCTATCCTCCCAGGGAACTCCACCCGTAGGAGCAACGATAAAATATCTCACACAGAACAAGGTCCCCTTACTCTTTCCCTTCTATGGTGCAACTACCCCTGGACAAAAGTACATCTTCAACTCGTTTACCCGCTATCCCTTACAAGCCGAGCTGGTGGTAACATGGCTGGTGAAAATCAAAGGGTTTAAAAGAATTGGGATCTTGTATCAGGATGACAAATACGGATACACCTTCAGGGATCCTGGTCAAAAAATGCTCCAAAAATTTGGGTTGAAATGGGCTGGAACAGAGTCTTACAAGCGAGGGGTTAAAGATCTCAGCGCCCAGGTGGCCAAGCTGCGCAAAGCCAATCTGGACGCCTGTCTCCTGGTTGCAACGCCTCCCCCTGGCGCCACTTTCCTGAAAGAGGCCCACAAACAGGGCTGGAAAAACACCAAAATCATATCCTCGGGTCCGCTGACGGACGAGAAATATATTAACCTGTCCGGTGGTGTCGGCGAAGGCGTCTGGGGACTTTCTCTGTGGCCTGACCCGGTGCACTCCCAGGATCCGGCCGTGGTTGAATACAGAAAGATCGTAGACAAGTACGGCAAGGATCGGGACAAAACGCCGAACCGCTACAGCCTCTTTGGCTACTTTTATGCCAAGCTTTTTGTGGAGGGCCTCAAGAGGTCCGGCAAAAATGTCACCCGTGAAAGCTATATCGCAGCCCTTGAAGGCATAAAAGATTGGGAGAACGGAATGATTCCTCCGGTCAGTTTTTCAGCGACCGATCATCTGGCTCAGAGTTCCGGTTTTATGGTCGAAGTCCAGAGGAACGTATTCCGACCCATCTCGGGCTGGCTAACGTTAAAAGAAGGCACACTCATACCTTTAAAGCAATAAGAAATTAGACCCCCTGGGGTCCACTCTGAGGACCCCAGGGGTAACTAGTTCTTATTAGCGGGCCCCTAAATATACTTTCCTGACATAATCGTTCTGGATCAGATTCTCCGCGGTGTCATGCAGGGCGATCGTTCCGGTTTCCATCACATAGCCGTACTGGGCGGTTTGCAGCGCCATATTGGCATTTTGTTCCACCAGCAAAATGGTGACGCCTTCTTTATTAATTTCCCTGATAATCAGAAATATCTCCTCTACCAGCAACGGCGCCAGGCCTAAGGAAGGCTCATCCAGCAGCATCAGCTTGGGATTGGACATTAATCCTCTGGCAATCGCCAGCATCT
>CBDUUO010000422.1:0-3610 GCA_965370395.1 uncultured bacterium | reverse complement strand
AAGATCGCCGCATTAGATATTGTCAAAAAGCTCCCGAATGGGCAGAACATGCGAGATTTGATGCGGAAGACGAACCTTGTGATGACGGCAGAACCGGAAGAATTTGTGGAAACAGAAAAGGGGAAAAACCTTGTCCGATCTAAAGTAAGGACAAATGCGATAGTGGGTTTGAGTTACAACACACCATGAACCGAAATACATCATTGTGAATTCCATCAACTAATAGCCTGCTTCAAAACTTGACAACAAAAGATTGCTTATGCTCTACCCAGTCCGATCGTGTTGACTATTTCTTTAGCTTTCCGATCATTTCCTCGACTTCTTCACAACCCTCTTTATAGAACTTCTCTTCTTCGGGATCTAGTTCTCGAAGCAAGCGAAGAAACTCTCCAGCATGCTCTTTTTCCTCATTTGCGATGTCTATGAGAACTTCCTTTGCAAGATCATTGTCCGTGCTCTCGGCTGTCTGTTGATAAAGTTGGATAGCTTCATATTCGGCAGCAATCATAAACCGGATTGCACGGGCGAGCTCCTCGTGTGTTAGTTTTCTATCGCTTTTCAACACTGTAAAAGGATTGCAAAATTCTGGCATTTTATTTCCTCCTTTTTTAAATATTTAGAGCCGATGTTTTAACAAATTAATACCTCCACCTATATAAAAAATCAACTCGAATTGATTTTTATCATCTTAATTGGAATGCGCTTATTTTGTGTTCTGACTGTCTGAAAAGATAAACCTAAATTCGTAGTAGCGAGTTGAATTTTTCCCTAAGATGATTAAGCTATTCTTGTACTGGCCGGAACCCGGCTTTTGCCCGTAGTCTCGGCTGAAAGTGCACTTGGTAATTCATCTTGGAAGGTGCCAGCCGTTGAAGAAAATAGCTTTGACCGGGATTAAACCTACCGGGCCACCGCATATCGGCAATTACCTATGGATGGTCAAACCGGCTCTTGAGCTGGTAGATAATTATCATAACACCATTCCGATTTTTCCCGATGATGAGACCCTTTAAGGGGGGGATGGACGGTATATGGGTAAAAATGCCACCGAAAAAATAATTGGAAATCACTTGATCAAGGGAAAACCAGGAGCCGGTGAGGAAATCGGATTGAAAATCGATCAAACCCTGACACAGGATGCCACAGGCACAATGGTCATGCTGGAATTTGAAGCCATGCAAATCCCAAGGGTCAAAACCGAGCTTTCCGCTCAATATGTGGATCATAATCTGCTGCAAACCGATTTTAAGAATGCCGATGACCATTTGTTTCTTTTGAGCGCCTGCATGAAGTTCGGCGTCTGGTACAGCCGCCCGGGAAACGGCGTCAGTCATCCGGTCCACATGGAACGTTTTGGAATTCCGGGGCGCACGTTGCTGGGTTCCGACAGTCATACTCCGGCTGCCGGTGCGTTGGGGATGCTGGCCATGGGTGCCGGCGGTCTGGAAGTGACGATGGCCATGGCCGGTGAACCATTATATTTGCAAATGCCCCAAATATGGGGTGTAAAGCTGACCGGCAGACTGCCCGACTGGGTCAGCGCCAAAGATGTTATTCTTGAGATGCTGCGCCGTCATGGGGTCAATGGCGGTATCGGTAAAATTATCGAATACTACGGTCCGGGATTAGAAAATCTAGCCCCCATGGACCGTCACGTCATCGCCAATATGGGAGCGGAACTGGGGGCAACCACGACGGTATTCCCATCCGACGACGCAGTACGAAAATTTTTGAAACAGCAGCGACGGGAAACAGCCTGGCAAGAAATAGTCGCCGATTCGGATGCAAAATATGATCTGCACGATGTGATCAATCTTTCCGAGCTTGAACCGTTGATCGCATTGCCCAGCAGTCCGGGTAATGTCGTACCGGTCCGGGAAGTCGTCGGCCGTCCCATTTACCAGTCCTACATCGGTTCATCGGCCAAACCGGGATTTCGTGATTTTGCTGTTTCAGCTCTTATTGTGGCCGGAAGACAGGTTTCCCCCCATGTCTCCCTGGATATTAATCCGACTTCCCGGCAAATCCTCGAAAACCTGGTGGTCCAGGGCTATATGGAAAAGCTGATTCATGCCGGTGCCCGCATTCATCAGGCCGGTTGCGGTGGATGTATCGGCATGGGGCAGGCACCTGCAACCGGGAAAATCAGCCTTCGCACCGTGCCCCGTAATTTTCCCGGCCGCTCGGGCACCCGGGAGGATCAGGTCTATCTCTGCAGCCCGGAAACGGCAGCCGAATCGGCACTCACGGGTGTAATTACCGATCCGCGTTCATTTGGCGAACCCTACCCGAATTTTGCCGAACCGGAACATATCCGTATCAACACGGAAATGCTGATAGCGCCGGATGGAAACGGCCAAAATGTAGAACTTGAAAAAGGTCCGAATATCCAGCCGCTGCCACCCTTTGACCCGCTGTCTGAAAATCTGCAGGGACCGGTTCTGCTGAAAATGGGAGACAATGTTTCCACCGATGAAATCATGCCTGCGGGGGCCCGGGTGTTGCCCTTCAGGAGCAACATACCCGAGATCAGCAAGTTTGCCTTCAGCCGCATCGATGATACCTATTATGATCGCGCCGTACGCTGCGGCAAAAAAGATTCTTTCGTTGTCGGCGGGGTAAATTACGGGCAGGGATCGAGCCGTGAACATGCGGTTCTGGGGCCAAGGTTTCTGGGCTTAAAAGCCATTCTGGCCAAAAGTTATGCCCGCATTCACCGGCAAAATTTATGTAATTTCGGAGTTCTTCCGCTGACTTTTTCCAATCCCGCTGACTATGATCGAATTGATCAGGATGATATCCTATCGATTAGCGGGATTCGGGACGCCATCCGAAAAGAAAAGAAAATAAATATTATTAATAAGACTAAAAATGAAAGCTACGCGGTGGAGCATACCATGAGCACTCGACAATTAGAGATGGTCTTGGGAGGCAGCCTGATTAATGTCGTCAGGGGGAAAGTTGTCTGATCCCAAAGTTTGACAGGTGGCTTGACAGCGTCGGTTCTATCGATTTTCGGAAGTATGAGTTTGGTGAGCAGAATTATCGATCAAAAGCAATCAACTGGAAAGAGAAGTGATCATATGGTGGAAATTACCCGATTGGAACCCAAGGAAAAAACAGGGCTTGTGGTCGTCATTACAGGCCATGGTAAAGGAAAAACCACAACCGCTCTCGGCATAGCGGTCAGGGCTTGTGGACACAATATAAGTACCTGTATTATTCAGTTCATGAAAGGCGACATTTATGCCGGAGAATGGGATGGAATCAAGAAGATGGATTGCCCTGTGGAATTGATTTCCACGGGAAAAGGCTTCTGCGGAATCCAGGGAAATCCCTACCCATATGAAGAACATAGAGAAAACGCACAGGATGCGGTCCAAATAACCCACCAAAAGATTGAATCAGGCCGATGGGATATCCTTATCCTGGATGAGATCAACAATGCGTTGCATTTAAAACTAGTGGACCTTGATCAGGTCCTGGAGATTATCCGTACGAAACCCCGCGAGATGCATCTAGTTCTGACAGGCAGGGATGCCCATCCCGAGGTGGTTGAACTGGCAGATACGGTAAGTGAAGTTCGCGAAGTGAAGCATGCCTATCAGAA
>CBDUUO010000421.1:0-3625 GCA_965370395.1 uncultured bacterium | reverse complement strand
TGTAATCACCTTTTAATTCCATTCGCTCAACCGCTTCACTGCTCTCCATCCTTGACCGGCAAACCTCAATCCCCAAATCTGCCGTCATCGGATGTCTTTTCAGCATTTGCGGCTTTCTTTTCAAGCCAGCCGGTCCTTTGGGCTTTTCGCACATCAAAATCCGGCACAAACGGTTTAATATCCAGCAGCGGTGTCTGGTCGATTATATCAATATCCTGAACAGAAAGGGTTGCACGCTCAATTTGAATAAGTCGCACCACCGATATGCCGATTGGATTGGGTCGGGCGGGGGCCCGCGTCGCAAACAGCCCACGCTCCACATCGTCTAAAAATGGCTTTACCTTCAACTTGTAGGCCTGTGAGAGATGACAATGATACAGCAGAATAATATGTGAAAATCCCTCCAGGTCCTGGAGTCCTTCCACATACTCCGGAAAAATTTCAACTTTTGCCCTTACGCCTATTGCTCCGATTGGCTGGATTGGCGTGCCCTCACGGCTCTTAAAAGGTGAGTGGATGATTCCGATTGGCCGGTAGTTAAATTTATCCACGATGGCCTCCGGATAAGGATTATTTAGTTTTGTTCCGCTGTTTCATCATCAAAGTTCTTTTTTGTTAGAAACCAGATCGTACAGGATTCCCGGGACTTGCAGTAGATATCCGGATCCCGGCAGTCTAAACAGTCCTCGCACATGCCGATCTGATATTTCATGCATTCATAGGCGGTTTTTCTGTGCGGATGATTCACACAACGAGCCAACTTCAATTTCTCCTGAGAATGTTGTTTTATTTTTTGACAGGATTAACAGGATGCTGAATGATTTGCTTTTCAATTAAGTCCCTTTCATCCTCGAGTTCAAACAGTTGCGTCATAATCGGCGGTTTGACGGAATGAGCCGGCATGCGTTTATTTACTTCCGCTATTTTTTTATCCAACTCCTTGAGCTTATCTTCTAAAAATTTCAGATCCTGTTGCATTTATCTTTAACCATAAGCTTTTTTAGTATTCTCAGTGAACAATACCCAATACCCAATACTAATATCAATCTTTGTGAGGCCATTGTTCGTTATGACGTGCTTCCGCATAATAGCAGAAACGATTCCATTCAAACTCCTTTAACGAAATCGGACAACGCAGTTTGACCTTGCGGTCGCTGATCCCGACAACTTCCCAATCTCCCTTGCGAGGCCCCCCTTCGATGTAAATCTTTTGACCTACCTCCAGTGGATAGGGTTTAAATATAACGACATCTGTTTTTTCCATCAAATTCTCCAACCATTAAAAGTCCTGATCACGTTGTTTCACTTTCTGTGAGAAATGTCTAATCGTTTTTGAAATTAGCATCCCAATTTATTAGAAGCTATCTCAAAAATAGCAGATCACCCCCCATTATTCGTTGCTGGTCTGAATAAACATAAGCCGCGATAGGATGTTTCAAGCCCTGGCACGAATTGATGATTGACAGCTAAAAATGCGCACAAGCTTTTGACAGTCGAATGACATTATTTTATAGTGACGAGGATTTATACCGCTTTCCATAATAATGTACCGAATTAAGGAATTGGGGTATAAACGCTTGCACGATTGTACGGTTGTAGAAAAAAACGTTTGAATACCGCAACGTTTTTTTGACAACCACTATAAACCGCCGGTGGGAAAGGGGAATGACCATGTTATACGGCTATACCGGGAAAATTTTACATGTTGATCTGAGCAATCATAAAATCGAGGTTGAAGAAGCGGACGAGGCTTTCTACCGGTCCTATCTGGGGGGGCGTGGAATCGGCTATCATTACCTCATGCAACAGGTGCCCGCTGCCACAGACCCATTTGCACCTGAAAACATCCTGGTCCTGGCGACCGGGGTGATGACCGGTGCCCCGCTGCCGGCATCCTGCCGTTTTGCGGCGGTGGGCAAATCACCCCTTACCGGGACAGCAGGGGAATCAGAGGCCGCCGGATTTTTCGGCCCCGAGCTGAAGATGGCGGGCTTCGATGCCGTTGTATTTCAAGGCCGCTCGGAAAAGCCGGTGTACCTGTGGGTCACCGGAGGCAAAGCCGAAATAAAAGATGCCGCTCACATTTCAGATCTGGGTGCACGCCAAGTGGAAGACGCCATTCGAGATGAAATGGGCAGCAAAAAAATCCGGGTGGCTCAGACCGGTCTGGCCGGGATGAACCGGGTGCGCTTTGCCAACATCACCAACAACCTGGGTCATTTTAATGGTCGAAACGGATTCGGGGCACTCATGGGTTCCAAAAACTTGCGGGCCGTGGCCGCTTCAGGCACTAAAAAATTAACGTTTCAAAATCCGGAATTTCTACGCGAAACCGCCCAAAATTATGCCCGAACTTTTAAGAATAATCCGATCGGGGAGCAGCTGTTTGTTTACGGTACCACCGCCTTTCCCGAAATTTTATCTGCCGCCGGTGCCCTGCCGGTCAATAATTTCCGGCGCAGCCAACTGGACGATGTCGCTTCAGTCAGTGGAGATACCTATAATGAAATCCTGCTTCAAAAAAGGAAAGGTTGCTATGCCTGCCCCATTCGCTGCAAACGCGGTATTGCCCTGGATGATCCCCGATATGGTGTGGACTCCCGTTATGGCGGACCGGAGTACGAGACCATCTCCGCTCTGGGGACCAACTTGAATATCACAGATTTAAAAGCCATTGCCAAAGGCAACGAAATCTGTAACCGCTATTGCATCGACACCATCTCAGCGGGCATGACCATCGCATTTGCCTGTGAGTGTTTTGAAGAGGGCTTTATCTCCACCTCAGATACCGATGGGCTCGAGCTGCGCTTCGGAGATGCCGATTTAATGATTCAATTGCTGGAGATGATCGCCCGCCGGGAAGGTTTCGGCGATATGCTGGCAGAAGGCTCGGCACGGCTGGCCAAACAATGGGGCCTAGAAGATAAGCCCTGTAATCTGGCGGTCAAAGGACAAGAGATCTCCATGCATGATCCCCGGGTGAAGGTGGGCGTCGGGATCGGTTTTGCGGTAAGTCCTTACGGTGCCGACCATATGACCGCCGCCCACGATACGGCTTTTGTGAACGAAAATTCATTTGCGTTAAATTCGGTAAGGCCGCTGGGAATCTATGAACCCATGCATGCCACGGATATTACCACCGCGAAGGTCAGAAATTACAAATTGTTGGAGAACTTCTGGCGCACGCTGGATGCCCTGGGGTTGTGCGTGTTTGGCTATGCGCCCCGGGGGGTGATGCCCATCGATGTGATGGTTGAGTGTGTGTCGGCAGTGACGGACTGGAAGGTCAGCCTGTTTGAATTGATGCGGGCCGGGGAGCGCGGCACCATGATTGCCAGAGCCTTTAACAGCCGCGAAGGATTCACTATCAAAGATGATCGATTGCCCAGTAGATTGTTTGATCCCAAGCCTGACGGCGCCAATGCCGGTAAGCAAATATTTAAGGAAGCGGATTTTAAGGAAGCCACCCGTCTTTATTATGAGATGATCGGCTGCGACCCCCAGAGCGGCCGACCCCATCGATCGAAACTTCTGGAATTGGGGCTCGAATGGGTTGAAGAATTACTGAAGTAGAGCGTTTGTCAAAATAACGTTCCGATAGCGGTAGTTTGTTGTGTCTTCTGCG
>CBDUUO010000420.1:0-3642 GCA_965370395.1 uncultured bacterium | reverse complement strand
TTGTTGTTATAAGCACTTTTTATAGGTTTAAAACTTTACCAGCGTGCGTTAGATGCATTTTTGAGATGGATTATAGAAACATGCCTGGCGACCGGTTCGCATTTCCAGACAACATTTGACAGCCCGAATTCTTTTCGCTACGCTGCACTTCAGGAAGACATAGACGCTTATCTTCAGTGCTGGTTCGTTGGATAAAAAAATGGCGAAAAAACATTTAGCCCTTTGCCCGCGTTGCGGAAATGAGCTCATTATCGAAAGAGCCTGACCCTATGTGTACCTGCGCTGCAAGGTATGCAGGCAGAGGTTTGCGGTGAAACATTTCTCCGATTCACTGGATGAAGATTTTGAGATGGCGCTCGGCAATTTTCCCTGTGACAGGTTATAAGACAGATGGTTTTAAATAATCTTTTTCCGATATTTGCACTGCTCTTGTTTGGCCATCTGCTTAAACGCGCCGGCTTCACCCATGATGCTTTTCTAGAAACAGTTGACAAGCTTATATACTATATTTTCTTCCCGGTACTGCTTTTTTGGAAAATTGGTGCCGCCGCATCTGACCATATCGGCAATCCCGTTCTTTACAAAGCATCAATCTGCGCGGTGGTTAGCGTTTACGCATTAAGCAGCCTTTACATTAAACTCTTCAGGGTGCCGGCCTATCAAGCCGGCTCCTTTTCACAGAGCTGCTATCGCTTCAATACGTATATCGGGATGGCGGTCGTGCTCAATGCGCTAGGGGAAGATGGCGCCCGCCAGTTCAGCATCTTAATCGGCTTGATTATTCCCATTATCAATATCCTGGCCGTCAGTACGTTATCGTGGTATTCCGAAAAAAAAGTATCGTTACCCCAACGGGTGGGCTTAACCGCCAAAGCACTGGTTTCCAATCCATTGGTCATCGCCTGCCTCGCCGGGATCGCGTATTGGAAACTTATTGGCGGATTTCCGGTATTCATCGACAATACCTTGCGGCTGGCCTCATTTGTTACCCTGCCCTTAGCTCTGTTTTCCATCGGAGGGGCCCTGACGTTGGGCAGTATAAAAAAGCATTTTAAATTATCGCTGGTTGCCTGTGTGTTCAAGTTGGTAATTCTACCGCTGACCGGATATCTACTTTTAAATGCTTTTAATGCAACAGGGATTTCTTTTAAAGTTGGCATGATCTATTTCGCACTGCCGACCTCAACAACATTATACATTCTGTCTTCCCAGCTTAGCAGCGATACTCAGTTGGCTTCATCAGCCATTGCGCTTTCAACGATATTATCGTTTATCTCATTATCGGTGGCACTTTTGATCTAAAGCAGATAAAGCGCAGATCCATGCATACCCACAATGACAAAAAACTTTAAACTGATTATCGAGTACGACGGCAGCCGATATCATGGCTGGCAGCGCCAGAAAGAAGACCGCAGCATTCAGGGAGAAATTGAAAAAGCCCTGAAAACAATAACGGCTGGCAGTGTGACGCTTATCGGATCGGGACGCACCGATGCCGGCGTCCATGCCCAGGGTCAGGTGGCCAATTTTGAAAGCAATACCCGGTTGGAACCTGAAGCGCTGATGAACGGGCTTAACAGTCTGCTGGAGAATGATATCGTTATTACGGTTTGCGAGCCAGTGAGCGCATCCTTTCATGCCCGTTATGATGCCAAGAGCAAAGTTTATCATTACCGGATTCTAAACCGACCCTTACCGGCTGCCATCGGCCGCCAGTATTCATGGTTCATTCGCAAAGCACTGAACCAGGAGGCGATGCGAACCGCCATTGCATACATCATCGGCCGCCATGACTTCAAAGCTTTTGAGGGCACCGGCAGCGCCAGACAGCATACGACCCGTCACGTTTATTCAGCCGAACTTACCGAGCAAGACAGCAGTTTGTCGGTCTTTCAAATCGAAGCCGACGGATTTTTAAGGTACATGGTTCGCAACCTGGTCGGAACGCTGGTGGATGTGGGTCTTGAAAAAATAACGCCCCATGATTTTAAGCGTATTTTACATTCCAAAGATCGCTCCCAGGCCAGTGCGACGGCTCCGGCGCATGGGCTGACCCTCATCAAAGTAAATTACGAGTAAGCATCTCATAAATACCGTTTTCGAGGACGAGGACGAGGTTAGGTAACATTCCTCCGCCTCGTACTCGTCCTCGTCCTCGTGATAGTTACCTGCTGATAACAATATTTTTAAATACAATATCTGGTTTTTTCTATATCCAGGGTTGATGCGTCATCTACCCAATGTTATAGAGGCGGCTATTGACTCTAAGTGTATGTGTGGTCTTATTTAGCACCAGCAAAAAGGATTTTATAAATGGCAGATTTTAAAGAACTGAGTGAACAGGAACGCCAGGAAATGAAAGCGCAGTTGACGGAGCGTTATCGTGAGTTTCAGTCACGCCGGATCACGCTGGACATGACCCGGGGAAAACCCTGCACCGAGCAACTGGACCTGTCGCTGGCAATGCTGGAAGGCAATACGGGCAAATCCTACCTGACGGAAGCCGGTCTGGATTGCCGCAATTATGGCGGACTCGATGGCATTCCGGCGGCAAAAGTGTTATTTGCCGACTACATGGGAGTTGAGCCCGATGAATTGATCCTGGGCGGGAATTCAAGCCTCAATATGATGCATGACACGATTCTGCGCGCCATGGTAAAAGGAATGGCCGACGGTGCTTCGCCCTGGGGGCAACTTCCGAAGATTAAGTTTCTGTGCCCGAGCCCCGGATACGACCGTCATTTTTTTATTTGCGAATATCTTGGCATCGAGATGATTCCAATCGAAATGCAGCAAGACGGCCCAGCAATGGACCCAATTGAGGATCTGGTTGCCAGGGATGCGGATATCAAAGGAATCTGGTGCGTTCCCAAATACAGCAATCCGGCCGGAGTGGTCTATTCTGCCGACGTCGTCGATCGTCTGGCGAACATGAAGACCCCGGCAGCTGATTTTCGAATTTTTTGGGATAACGCTTACGCCGTTCATCATCTGGTGGACACACCGGCTCCGCTAGAAAACATCCTGACAGCCTGCAAACAGGCCGGCAACCCGGAACGCGCTTTTATGTTCGGATCAACGTCAAAGATCTCTTTTGCCGGCGCCGGTTTGGCAATCATGGCCGCAAGTCAAAAGAATATGCAATGGGTCAAAAACCAGATGGCCTTTCAGACCATCGGCCCGGATAAGCTGAATCAGTTGCGCCATACCCTTTTTTTTAAAGATATGGCAGGCATCGAAGCCCATATGAAAAAACATGCCGCGATTTTAAAGCCAAAATTCGATGCGGTCCAAAACATTCTGAATGACGAACTGGCAGACAAAAATATCGCCAGCTGGAGCGAGCCGCAGGGAGGCTATTTTGTAAGCATTGACACGCTGGAAGGCTGTGCAGCCGCAGTTATAAAGAAGGCCGCTGACGCCGGTGTTAAGCTGACACCGGCCGGTTCGACTTACCCATATAAGAATGACCCCCTGGATCGAAATATCCGCATCGCACCGTCTTTCCCGCCATTAGACGATATCCAGGCGGCCATGGAACTGGTCGCTGTCTGCATTCAACTTGTCAGTATTGATAAATTCTGATTGATTTTAGATTTTGGAATTTAGATTGCGGATTGAAAAAACTGGAGCCCAATTGTG
>CBDUUO010000419.1:0-3666 GCA_965370395.1 uncultured bacterium | reverse complement strand
GGGCCTGCCGCGGCGACTTGTCCGGCGAAGTTTCTTGACCGCCATAGCTATAGCGACAGAGGTTAGCGACGGCGGTTAACGAAGACGGAAGCTCGCCAGAGCGAAGACGGGCCTGCCGCGGCGTAGCTCGCCAGAGCGAAGACGGGTCCGTGGCTAATTCTAATCATCTTGACCCCTTAGCCATAATCCGCTATCATACGCATTTGTGATCTTCACCTTTCCTGCAATCTTTTGCGTCCTGTTTTTCTCAGATCCAGTTTCACGCCCCCGTGAGAACGGAAATGCCAGCTCATCAAAAAGAGGTGAAAAAGTAGAATCTGATAAATCTCAAAAGTTTTAGTTATCTGCTATCAATTTTTATTTTATATGCTTTGCTATGAGCTGCCGCCAAAAGCGCCCTACCCTGAACCTTGAACGCTGAACCTGGAACCTTTTTACATATGTCAACATTTCACCCTCGTCCCTTTCTTTACATAAATATTTGAAATATAATCTCATCTTGTTATATAGTAAGGCCGTCCCCATTTTTCATAGTTAAAAATTAAGATGTGATCCCCATATAGGAGGCCCCTTATGATAGAAACGATTCGTTTTAAACTGAATGGTCGTCCAGTGCGCTTGAAAGTAGACGCTGAGCGAACGCTGTTGTGGGTTTTACGCACCGATCTGGGAGTCACCGGACCGAAATACGGCTGCGGCGAAGGGTTATGCGGCGCCTGTACGGTGCTTGCCGACGATGCCGCCGTACTTTCCTGTCAGAAAACCATAAAGGAAGTCGACGGCAGCGAGATCACAACCATTGAGGGACTCGCCAAAAACGGCACATTGCACCCGCTTCAAAAAGCGTTTATCCGACATGTCGGTTTCCAATGCGGCTATTGTACACCCGGAATGATCCTCAAAGCCTACAGCCTGCTGGCTGATAATCCCACCCCGTCGCGGGAAGAAATCATCGACGGCATGGATGAAAACCTGTGCCGATGCGGCGCCCATGTCCGGATCGTTGCGGCCATTGAAACCGCTTCCCGAGAGATGCAAGGAGGGATGAAATGATGCCGTCTTCCTCCATGAATCGCCGTGAATTTCTGAAGCGCCTGGGTGTTTTAGGCGGAGGGATCATTATCGGCTTCAACACCTTGGATCGCCACGCATGGGCGCGCATGCCGCGCACCGGTTTCCTCGGCGCCGGAATCCCCACCGATTTCAATGCCTTTCTGAGAATCGGGGCCGATAACCGAGTGGTCCTTTATACCGGAAAGATTGAGATGGGTCAGGGTGCCATGACCTCTATTCCCCAATTGCTGGCGGAAGAACTCCATGTGAATTATGACGCGGTGGATATTGTGATGGGGGATACCGATCTGTGCCCGTGGGATGCCGGAACCTTCGGCTCCCTTTCCATCCGCTATTTCGGGATATTTCTTCGCGAGGCTGCGGGCGAGGCCAGAGGGGTATTAATGCAATTGGCAGCCGATCATCTGAAATCCCCCATTGGTCGTCTGGCTACCCGGAACGGATACGTTTATGACCCGTCAAAACCCGACCGTCGTGTGAGTTACGGGGAACTCACCAAAGGTAATATTATCGAAAAACACTTAAAAGATGTGCCGACTTTAAAACCGTCTTCTGAGTATGAAACCATGGGGAAATCGTTCCCACGGCGAGATGCGGTTGAAAAGGTGACCGGCGCTGCCAAATTTTCAGGTGACATACGGCCTCCGGGGATGCTTTATGCCAAAATACTCAGGCCGCCGGCCCATGGGGCTAAATTGATTAAAGCGGATACCGATCCGGCCAAAATTATAGACGGCATTCAGATTGTCAAAGAAGGCGCTTTTGTCGCCGTTCTGCACGAACATCCCGATGCTGCTGAACAGGGGCTGGCACAAATCAAAGCCCAATTCGACCGGCCTAAAACCGGTGTCGACGACAAGACTATTTTTGATCATTTGCTGAAATCGACCCCGAATCCGGAAATCGCTTCTCAAGGCGGAAACCTTAAAACCGGTGAAAAACTGGCATCAACTGTCATAGAAGAAACGTATTTTAACAGTTATGTGGCCCATGCGCCCATGGAGCCGCACACGGCAGCCGCCAAATTTGATGGAAAGAAGCTCACGGTTTGGGCTTCCACCCAAACCCCCTTTAGGGTTAAAGAGCTTATCGCAGAGCAGTTGGGCCTGTCTGCCGATCTTGTCCGCGTTATCGTGCCTTATGTAGGGGGCGCGTTTGGTGGAAAATCGGCCTCCCGGCAGGCTTTGGAAGCCGCCCGCTTGGCGAAACGCATCGGAAAACCGGTGCAGGTGGCCTGGAGTCGAGCGGAAGAGTTTTTTTACGACACCTTTCGACCGGCAGCCATTGTTAAGATCAAATCCGGGCTCAACAGCTCCGGCAGGATTGCCTTTTGGGATTATAACGTTTACTACGCAGGCATGCGGGGATGTAAACAGTTCTACGAGATTCCGCATCATAACGAGATGGTCCACGGGCGGTGGCGCGGTCGAGCCGGAAGACATCATCCTTTCGCTGTCGGCCCATGGCGGGCACCGGCCAACAACACCAATACCTATGCCCGCGACTTGCATCTAAATCTAATGGCTTCCAAAGCAGGTGCGGATCCGCTTCAATTTCGTCTCGAGCACCTGAAGGACAAACGCATGATCAACGTCTTGCAGGCCGCGGCAAAGAAGTTCGGATGGCAGTCCATAAAGACGCCCAGCGGCCGGGGGCACGGCATTGCCTGCGGAATCGATGCCGGCACCTATGTGTCATTTATGGCGGAAGTGGAAGTGGACAGGAGCAGCGGCAATGTGGACGTCAAACGGGTGGTTTGCGCCCAGGATATGGGGGTTGTGGTTAACCCCGAGGGGGCGACCACGCAGATGGAAGGCTGCATCACCATGGGGTTGGGATATGCATTCACCGAAGAAATTCACTTTAAGGATGGAGAGATTTTTGATCTTAATTTCGATACCTATACCATACCGGCGTTTTCATGGCTTCCTAAGATCGAAACAGTTATTTTAGAAAACCCGAACCTCGCGCCCAAGGGAGGTGGGGAGCCTGCCATCATCGGCATGGGCGGGGTGATTGCAACGGCCATATATGATGCCGTCGGTGCTGCGGTGTTTCAACTCCCCATGACACCCGCAAGGGTCAAGGCAGCGATGAAGCAGGCTTAACAAATCATAGCTCGCTCAGAAGATCTCGCAGCCTTGATATTGGCGGCGGGTCGTTCGGTTGAAAGGTTTGTGTGTGTCCGTGTGAGTCTGTGGCTAATTCTAATCATCTTGACCACTTGACCCTTTTCCGCTATCATATCAGTTTATGATATTCACCTACCCTGCAATCTTTTACGCCCTGTTTTTCTCAGATCCAGTTTCACGCCCCCGTGAGAACGGAAATACCCGCTCATCGAAAAAAGGTGAAAAAAACGAATTAAAAAAATCTTAATAGATAATAATCCAATTATTAACTTTCAGCTTTGAGCCTTCAGCCTTGAGCTACAATGCTACGCATTGGATAAACTATAGGCCATCAGCTAACAGCTGGCACCGGAGGTGCCCTATGGTTAAGCGAAATTAAAAATCCCGATTCTCAGAGACGAGGATGGGATTTTTTGTTCGTGGCTAAAATAATTACATGTAA
Source organism: uncultured bacterium (assembly GCA_965370395.1). Taxonomy (GTDB): domain Bacteria; phylum Desulfobacterota; class Desulfobacteria; order Desulfobacterales; family JAHEIW01; genus JAHEIW01. The sequence goes on along the minus strand of CBDUUO010000419.1, from coordinate 18 downwards.
TAATTTAGCAGGCTTCAC
>CBDUUO010000418.1:0-3666 GCA_965370395.1 uncultured bacterium | reverse complement strand
TCTCAACAATCGGAACATAAGTCTGGTTGATAGCCTCAGCTTTGAAATCATGGAATCCCGCGAAATAACGCATGCTTTTACCTTTGACAAACACTTCCCGGAAAACGGTTTTACCATCGCTGCTTTTCATGATCTGGATATCGAATAAAATTGCGGTGGATGAAAAATGTCAATTCAGCAATACCAGAAAGCGATCGGCGCTGACCAGCCAAGTATAATCGCCATGTTTCTGAAGAATACCCGGTTTACCGATAACCTGAACGCCGATGGTCTGGTCCGTCGCAATCCAGTTTTTCCTTTCCGCCAACGGCCGTGACAGGCTTTGATCTGTGCTTTTTACTTCCACTGCCAGAACCGGACGGCCTTCACCTACAATCAAAAAGCGGCAAATGATGCCTGCCGGACGTCCGCCGGGTTGTGGACGAGATCAAACAACTAAACCGGGTAGATCCGGGACTTTCTTAAGCGGCCATACTGTTATCTTTTCGTGCGCAGGATATTCATGCTGGCCGGGATAAATGATCCATAAGTGATCAAGGTTAAGGTCTTCCAGGGCGATTCGCATGGATTTGGTAATCTTCGGCGCCTCGCTGAATTTGAATTCAATAGCATACCGGCAACCCCGTAGTATGAAAAAAAGATCAATTTCTGATCCATTGTGAGTAGCCCAAAAAAAAATCTCAGGAGGTTTTACAGCTTGGATGACCTGTTCAAGAGCGAAGCCTTCCCAGGAAGCGCCCACCCGCGGGTGTCCGGAGAGGCTGTGCAGATCCGGCAGGCTGAGCAAATGATGGAGAAGCCCGGAGTCGCGAAGATATATCTTTGGCGCTTTAACCTGGCGTTTGCCGATGTTCTCATACCAGGGCTGCAGCTGTCGGATCATAAATGTCCCGGTAAGAATGTCCAGATAAGAACGCACCGTCTTATCGGAAAGGCCCATGGAGCGGGCTATCTCTGAAGCATTCCAGGTTTGTCCATGAAAATGGGCCAGCATTGTCCAAAAACGACGCATAGCGGCGGCCGGAATTGTAATCCCCAGTTGCGGGATATCTCGTTCCAGAAAGGTTCGTACAAAACCTTCACGCCAAGCCAAGCTATCTTCATCTGAGTCGGCAAGAAAAGAACGCGGAAATCCGCCACGCAACCAGAGCCTTTCCCAGGAATCTGATTTGGTTTCCCTCAGGTCAAAACCTGAGAGTTCAACAAACTCCACGCGGCCTGCAAGGGTTTCAGAGACATTCCTGATGATACCGGGTGAGGCGCTTCCAAGGATTAGAAAACGGGCTTTGTTTTCCGGTCGGTCGACCAGTACGCGAAGGACATTAAACAGCTCCGGCTTCAGCTGAATCTCGTCGAGAATCACGATCCCCTGAAGAGATCCGAGCATCAATTGGGGATTCTGGAGGCGACGCTGATCAGGCTGCGATTCGAGATCAAAATAAGTAGACTTTATATTTTTGCCAAACATTCGGGCCAGGGTTGTCTTGCCGCACTGACGGGCTCCAAGAAGTGCGGTAACAGGTGAACGCCGAATTGATGTGGATAGCTGCTTCAGGTATGACGGCCTATCAATCATGGAAATCATTTTACCACGAAAATTCGGAATGTCAATCCGAAATTTCATGATTTATAGCTCAATCATCGCAACAAAACTTCAACATCGTTGAAAATGGCCGAAAAGAAAGGCGGGTGGGATGTATTGGGCAGAAACAAATTAACCCGAAAGCCAGCGCCGGGGAAAAGAAGCCTAAAAAGTCCAAGTAACCCACGACAGCGCTGCTGGCGAAGGCAGAGGAAAAAAGTTATTTCCTCTGTCTTCTGTTTTTTTCTTGACAAAGGAATAGATCTATTTTATTATTCTATTAATCTATTATTCTATTAATTTAAATAATACTTGAGGAAAATATGATGAAAAATGTAAATCGAGCTTTTAAAGATGCAATTTATGAGCAGTTTGCCCGCATTGGCAAGGCGGTTTCCAGTCCGAAACGTTTGGAACTCCTTGACCTCCTTTGCCAGGGACCGCGAACCGTCGAGGTTCTGGCCAAAGAATCAGGCCTGGCCATCGCCAATGCCTCCCAGCATCTGCAGGTTCTGCGCGCCGCACGCCTGGTGGCGGCAGAGAAAGAGGGCTTGTTTGTCATCTACCGGCTCGCCGATCAGACGGTTTGTGAATTCTTCCGCACCATGCGCGTGCTCGCTGAGAGTCAATTGGCAGAGGTTGAGCAGATCAAGCGTCGCTTCCTGGAAGGCAGAGAGGGGATGGAACCGGTTGATCGGGATGAGCTTTTGGAACTCGTCCGGGAAGAAGCGGTGACCGTCCTGGACGTCCGGCCGGTCGAGGAGTATAACGCCGCACATATTCCCGGAGCCTTATCCATCCCCCTTAAAGAGCTGAAGCTGCATTTGGCCGAGTTGCCCCGCGACCAGGAAATCGTCGCTTACTGCCGGGGGCCTTACTGTGTTCTTTCTGTTCAGGCCGTTGAAATGTTACGTGCCCAGGGTTTTAACGCGGTCCGTCTTGAAGAGGGAATCCAGGACTTGCGGGCCATGGGGTTTCCAATCGCTGAGGGTCAAGGGAGGATTTAAGGGCCTTGCAGCAATTGGAACCTGAATTTATGAGAATGAATAGCCCGGGAGTACGTCAATGAAAAAAGCAGGCAAAACTCTACTCGCCCTGGTGGCCGTTGCCATTACAATGGGTGCCCTCTGGTACACGAACCGTGTTGTTGCCCCGAAAGAGGCAACCTGGGATGAGGTACAGGCCGAAGCCAGGCAGGGCGGCTATCAGCTTATTAGCACGGATAAGTTATGGGAGCGCTATAAAGCGAAACCGGAATCGCTGTTTCTGGTGGACACCCGCCAGGAATGGGAATACCGCACCGGTCACATTAAAAAGGCCGTGAATTTCCCGATAGAGCCGAGCTGGTTGTCGCGCTGGCGCAAAAAAAGTGCACTGGAGACATTTTTAGGGCCGGATAAGAATCGCTTGATCGTATTTTACTGAGCGGGGCTGGCATGAGTCCGCAGCGACTCGGCGGCCCGGGTGGCCGTAAAGCTCGGTTATCAAAATGTCTTTCGTGATCCTGTGGGCTATCCGGAATGGTACGCCAGGGGCTTTCCCGTAGACACTTCCCCAGCAGGACTCGTTGAAATGTCCCCGGAGGCCGAAACATCTAAACCTCTCCAGGGCTGGGCCATAATTTGGACGCTTCTGGGTATCTTTGCCGGAGGCATTGCTCTTAATCTGACACCGTGCGTTTATCCTCTGATCCCGATCACGGTTTCTTACTTTGGCGGCAGAACGGGTCAGAGTCAAGGAAAATTGCTAGCTCACGGTGTCTGCTACATCGGTGGTTTGTCAGTCACCAATTCTCTGCTGGGTGTAACTGCCGCCCTTACCGGGGGGTTAATGGGGGCTATGCTACAAAGCCCTGTTGTACTGGGTGCGGTTGCGGCCATCTTGGTATTTTTTGCAACCAGCCTCCTCGGGTTCTGGGAATTGCGACTGCCATATTGGCTGACTCAAACTGCCTCAAAATCATACACCGGCTATTTCGGCAGTCTTTTCATGGGTATTACTTTAGGAGTCGTTGCCGCACCCTGCATCGGGCCATTTGTGCTGGGATTGCTCACCTGGGTGGCCGGCATGGGCAATCCATGGCT
>CBDUUO010000417.1:0-3699 GCA_965370395.1 uncultured bacterium | reverse complement strand
GAAGCTCGCCAGAGCGAAGACGGGTCCTCCTGAACCCATGACGTGTCGTTTTCAGCCATGAGCTGGCAAGGCTTGTCAACCTCAGGCACGATTTACCTGCCTCCGGCTGGGCTCATTTTCTTCAAATATGAATATTGAAGACACGTTCCTCTTTTTCCCAGAAAAAATTTCCACTTGACAGGACCATCTAAAAGAGCTATTAAAGATACTATATAAAAACCATATAAAGGAGTTGTACCATGCTTACCAAAATCCACGCAGACTATGCGGTCAGCATCACAGAGCTAAAGAAAAACCCACAAGCCCTTATCAACAATGCCCACGGCGAGGCGATTGTACTGCTCAACCGTAACAAACCGACCGCTTATATCATCCCGGCCGAAACCTACGAGAAACTGATGGAGCTGGCAGAAGATATAGAGCTTAGCCGAATCATCGAGGATCGCAAGGGCGAAAAAGACAACGCCGTTGAGGTTAGCCTGGATGAGCTATAAGCTGAAGTTCCTTCCGAGCGCCCTGAAAGAATGGCGCAAACTGGCACCGGAAATAAAAGAGCAATTCAAATCGCATTTGGGCCGTAGGCTTGAAAATCCCCATATCGATAGCGCAAGGATCAGAGGCTATAAGCATCATTACAAGATCAAGCTGCGGTCCGCTGGCTATCGGCTGGTTTACGAGGTCGAAGAAAAAGCGATCAGCGTTTACGTGATATGTGTTGGCCGAAGGGACACGATTTATAAAATACTTAAAAAACGCAAATCAAAAATAGCCGAATAATTAAAAGGTTTATGCTTTTCCGCCTCCAACCTAAAGCGGAAGCGCTCCTCAAGCGTAGCGATCCTCTTGCAAACCATGAGGGTCAGACCTACACTTTTTTTTCTTGTTTAAGTTGTTTACCTATGCTCCAGCAGCCGGCCACCACATCGCCCAGCGACCAGTACTTGACGCTGCTCATATCAAACAGCAGCGGCTTGAGCTTGGCCAGGTCCACTTTGCCCTCGGTGAGCACGGCCTCATCGGCATAGGTTTGCACGATTTCACCGATGAAAAGATCATGGGTTGGGGTGTCATAGGTGTCGTAAAGCTTGCACTCCATGTTGAGCGGGCATGCCTTGATCATAGGGGCAAATTCCAGCTCACCGGAAAAGGTCTCAAACAGATCGGACTTGTCCGTTTTCTTGCCGCTGACCAGCCCGGCGTAATCGGTTTCAACCACCAGATTTTCAGAAGGGATGTTCACGCTGAAGGCTTTGTTTTCCCTGATGCCGGGATTGGTGTAATGCACCTTGGCCAGGCTGAAAGAAATCAAGTACGGTTTGGCATGGTTGACTATTCCGATGTGGGCGATGGTGATAAAGTTGAGTTTGCCCTCAACTATCGCACCGAGAATTGTTGTGGGGGTGGGATACAGCACGTTGATTCCCTCGAGTGTTTTCTTCATTTGATTTTCTCCTTTTCTTAAAACGTTAATGCCTTTCCCAGCATGATTTCAGACTGGCCGCTGGTGTACATGTCGGCAGTATCGAAAAAATTGATCCCGGCATCCAGTGCCATGCCCACCATCCGGTCAGCTGTTTTCTGATCGATGTTGTTGACCAGCTCCCCTATCAGGGTTCCCTGTCCAAAAGTCATGGCCCCGAAGGCCATTTTCGAAACCAAAAGCCCGGTATTGCCAAAATTGGTGTATCTCATTTTCATCCTCCTTTATCCTTTATTGAATAGATTTGTGTGTACATACAAAGAGATCATGTTAAAAAAATTTACTCCGACTCGGATAGTTTCCCGCAGGCCTCATCGATCATGCGGGTGAGCGTGTCGCCTTCTTCTGTCCCCAGAATGTCGCTGTACCTGACATAAAGCCGCTTCCAGGCCTTTGAAATGGGTTCCTGCAAACCTTTTCCCTTCTTGGTAGCGAATATTTTTACAGCCTTGCCCTCAGTTTTGCGCACCAGGTACCCCCTGTGCACCAGCCCATCGACGAAGCGGGTGATGGTGGAAGGTGCCAGGGACAGGTGGGCACACAACTCTTTTTGTCCGATTCCCGGCCGATCGTTTACCAGCATCATCAAAAAGGCATGGGAGGGAGAAAGCCCGGTGATCCGGAATTCTTCTTCCGCCATGCGGGTGATCACCCGTGAAAGAGAGTTGGCTGTAAAATAAAGGCAATGATGCAAAAGGGATTTGCTGGATGTTGCCATTGGGTTTAGAGTCCTAATTATTGTTTGTACATACAAATATTAATATCCCTTTATCGTTGTCAAGACTTTTTTAAAAGAAAGCATAAAAATGATTATATTTTTTCATTGTGCTTCCGACAAAAAAGATGTATTTGATCAGTCGCGTTTTTCATTGAGTCATACGCTTATAGCTATTGGGGCAAAAACAGGAAAAAGGAAATGACGACGATTCTCTGGGTTGTTCCCGCCGTTGCCGTTCTGTCGTTTGCCGTCAACAAAGGGCTTTTACACCTTTTTAGAAATCAAAAACAACCCCATCAACATACACCGGAACAGTATGGTCTGTCCTTCGACCCGGTGCGCTTTCCCACAAAAAAAGCGTTGTCGCTGTATGGCTGGTGGATTCCCGCAGAGGATGAAGCAGCGCCCACATTAATCGTCGTGCATGGCTGGGGACGAAATGTCGAGCGGTGTCTGCCGTACATTCAACATCTGCATAAAACCGGTTATAATCTTTTCGCTTTTGATTCCAGGAATCATGGCAGCAGCGACGGGGACGGCTTTTCTTCCATGCCGAAATTTTCCGAGGATATCCTTGCGGCTGTCGATTTTGTAACGAAAGAAAAGGGGGCCGAAGCCGTCGGCATCATCGGCTTGTCCATCGGCGGAGCTGCTTCAATTTACGCCGTTGCCCATGATGATAGAATTCAATGCACAGTCACGATCGGCGCTTTTGCCCATCCGGCGGATGTCATGCTTGACGACTTTAAAAAGCGGCGTTTTCCGCTCCTGTTTGCCAGGCCGTTGTTTCGATATGTCGAGTATAAAATCGGCGTCCCCCTGGAGACGATTGCACCGGTGAATAATATCGGCAATATCAAGACACCCATCCTCCTGATCCATGGTGAAAATGACGCCACGATTCCTTTGGAACATGGCCAACGCCTGCAAAAAGCGGCCCCCGAGAGCGCAAATCTTTGGATCGTCCCGGGAAAAGGACATTCGGACTGTCATCTTCACCCGGAATTCTGGACGCAGCTCCAGGCGTTTCTGGCTTCCGGATTCAGGTGATTAGGATTGCAGTCCCGCAAAGCCCCCAGTGTTAGGATAGTTGAGGTCATAAAACCCTGCTTCTTTGCAAAGGCTTCTCAAAGCAGAATCAAACCTTGCGTTCTTTTATTTTGAGGTCGGACTGCGGCAACTAATTGATAATTGACATTTGCAAAATGGAGGGGTCGCGTCTTCATTCTTGACATGGGGTGATGATCCATAGACCCTTGTACAACATATTTATTCTTCGCCGGCTTGGCCCATAATTTTCTCGATTTCAGCAATGAGGGGTGGCAGATCGACGTCGATAGTATCCCACAAAACATCCAAATCGACGGAGTCATAACCATGAATTAACCGGTTGCGCATGCCAATCACCTGGGGCCAGGGTATCGAAGGATACTTTGCTTGCGTCTCAGAACTCACTTTTGCAGATGCTTGACCGACAATCTCAACCAGTCGAATCAGGGCA
>CBDUUO010000416.1:0-3718 GCA_965370395.1 uncultured bacterium | reverse complement strand
TAAAAAGCCGGAATCGGCAAGTTTGAATAGGTTTGGTGATGTGACTTCTGAATAGAGGCTCTGGACGCGCAGGCACCTCTCTTATTCGGCGACAGGACGCTCTATTATTGATCTATTTTTTATTCTACGAGAGCCAAAACCTTATCAACGATCGTTTTAGCTATTTTATCGAATTTGCTTATTACCGAAGCTGATGTCATGGCGTCCACACCCTCTGTATCAGGCTTCCAGGCGTCCAGAATACCGGTTGTCAGGATAATTATTTTATTTTTTTGTGGTTCGTTATCGATATAGCTTTCCACTCTTGGATCCGGTCGCCCGGCCAGGGCTCTATTTATAATCACAACCGCAGAAAAATCCCGCGTGTCCTGGTACCTGAGGTTTTTGACGTCCACAACTTTTGTGTAAATGGAATTCTGGTTCAGGGCCTGGCGGATTTCGGAAACCACCGCCTGTTTGAACTTGGTTTTTTGGCTGGCGATCAGGACTCTGCTTTTTGAAACCGCAGGCGGGCCGCTTTCGGTGGTTTCTACTGGCGGTAATGCGCACCCCCAGACGACTAAACCCAAAAAAATCAGAAACTGCCGGCTCCGCCTGCGGATATCCATAGTTGTTTCCATTTGAGTGGTATCAATCAGTTGTCGACACAAAATAGCGAGCAATGATAGAAAAAATTTATCACGATCTCGCAAAAAAAGATATCCGTTATCTGAAGAAAATCACGGGTCAAGTCGGATTTAAAGAATCCGGTTAGATTGATTCAATTGCCCATCCGGTTCAGCGGGGCAATTGGATGGTGATTATTTTTCCGCCATATCCATGAACAGAGTCGTGGGCCTGAATGGATACTTTGTTGACGCTTTTTGGAATCTTTACACCGCCAAGGCTTCGGATAAAGGGCTGTTCGTTTTCATGGGGATGATGCAGAATGCGGGTTGCCAGGACGGTGCCGTCGGGTGCCACCACGTCCCACTTATTGGCATAGTGGTCCCAGCCTTCATCGTTGTGAAGCACCGTCACGTCAAAATGAAAGGTGTTTTCGCCCGCCTGTTCAACTTCGACCTTCAGTACATCAGCCTGGCCGGCGTATACGGTACTTAGGGTCAGCAATAAAATAATTATGATTAATGAAACAACTTTCATAGTTAACTGCTTTCTTTTAAATACCCCACCCCCCCGATACCGGTATCGGAGTTCCGGTGATATAGAAGGCTTCATCAGAAGCCAGAAACGCTATTACGCTGGCAATTTCTTCTGCTTCACCGATGCGGCCTAAAGTGGTACTATCGATGATCGGCTGCTTGTATTTGCCGGCCATAAAGGTTTCGATGGTCGGCGTGCGGGTCAGGCCCGGCCGATGCCCTGTCCGGCTCCCGTAATCAATGGCATATGACCGCTGAGTTCCATTGAATTTCGCTCCTTCAATACGTCAAAAGCGGCGTTTTTGAAAGATACTTCTTTTGATCGATTTCGTTTAAAATGAAATGCGCCACATCGGCGCGTGATATTTTCCGGGCGGTGACACCTTCCATTTCAAGCAGTGCCCGGTAGGTTCCGGTAAGCGGCCCGTTGGTGAGAAATCCCGGGCGAACAATGACCCACTCAAGATTCGAATTGCGCACCAGCGCCTCCTGGCGGTCTTTATCTTCATATATGGTTTTCAGCAAAAGCGGATTGAAGATTTTGTCATAAAAAAATCCGCCGTGATTCTTACTGTCGCCGGCACCGATACCGGTGATACAGATCAGCATGTTGGCCGTTGCATGCGTCATTGCATCGATCACGTTTTTTGCTCCTTTAGAAAATACAGTGACGGGCCTGCGGGTCGGCCCGATACCGATCGTGATGCACACGGCATCCCGACCCTCCACAGCCTGTTTGACGGCCTCCGGATCGAGGATATCGCCGGCAATAACGGCTAATTTCTCATGGCTGATGCTCAGACGCCGGGGATTTCGAACCAATGCAGTAACCTCATGTTCCTGATCAAGGGCCTGCTCAACGAGGTTACGGCCGATTCCGCGTGTAGCGCCGATAACTAAAAGTTTCATCTGCGAGTATTCCTATTCTCAATTCGTTTTTTTAATAATATTTTCCAGGCGCACCCACTTTACCGAAACGCGGTGAATCAGATCCTGCCAGATTTCCAGGGGTTTTTGGGCAAAAACCGTTTCGGCATCGGCTTTTAAAACATGCCAGTCTCCTCTGGTCCTTTCAAAATCGAGTTGATTGGGTGCCCAGCCGGCATAGCCGGCGAAGAGCCGAAACTTTTCGTCATTGGCCGTGCTTTTCATCAGGCGCTCAAGCACCTTCCCGCTTGAACTAATATAAACCTCCTGAGTTATCTCCTTCGACTCTTCAGGTACCTGGGAGGATCTGATGAGCATCAGCATCTGGTTTACGGCTACCGGACCGCCGACGTAAATGGTATCTTTGCGCTGCTTTAACTCCTTAATATCCGGAAATACCGTCACAAGTTTTACAGCCGAAGGGCGATTGATCACCAGACCCATGGCGCCGTTCAGCCCGTATTCAACCAAAAGCACAACGGTTTCCTTAAAATTTGGATCTTGCAGACGGCGACTGGCCACCAGAAACTTTCCTTTTGCCAATTCTTCCCTGGGGCCAGGTCCGCCGGGATCTTTTTTGGGAATAGCGGCCTCGAATATCCGCTTTGCCAGCTCCCGGCTGGAGGATTCAGCGCTTGATTCCGGACTTAAAACAGGTGCTGTCTGCAGAATCAGGACAACGAGCAGGGACAGACATGCAAATCGCTTCGCGGGCCATCTGTATTTATGCATGGCAGGATTCAGTCTCACCACCTCTTTCTACAACAATAAATTGGGGATGATTGTGGAAATATCATGGTTCGGTTTTACCAGGAAATGAATCGGTGCGTCAAGGATGCAACAACTGAACCGTGTGCTCCTGTTTTATTCGCTAAATCCCAGACCTTTAAACCCCGCTAAATGTGCCTGCTTAACCAGCCACGTGCCGTTTTTTTTCAGCATCTGAAGTTTAATCTGGTATAAATCCGCATTTTCTCCCACCGTTTCAAGCCAGCGCCTGGGATCATCGTAGAGGTTTTTTACATCGGGAAAAGCGCGATCCTTTTTGACGATCAGTAAATAGATCATGCAAGATGCGCTGCTGTCTTTGGTTGAGAGATCAACGGAAGGCTTCGGATACAAGACCTTAAGTTTACCGTAGTGCATAAATGCCGACCAGATAATGCGTTTGATTTCCAACCGGTTATGTTGACCCGGAAACGCCGCAACGTCTTCGGTGGTCAGCTCCATAATTCCGCTGACATCATGGTCTTCGGCCAGTTCGGCACCTTTTTTAATCAATCCGCGGATGGCCGACACCTCATCTTTTTGCGAACAGGATGAAACGAACACAAAAAGAATCGCCCAGAGGATCGCCTGCCGGGCCCATTTTTTTCTAAGGCGACAATCGTTCATGTATACCGGTTTGATGAATTCGTAAAAAGTCGAATTCATCAAGTGTTTGGTGTTTCGTATTTGGTATGAAATATATGATGCTATATCAGCGTGTTAGAACACTAAACACTAAACACCAAATACAAAACACACTCGTAAAAAGGTTGCTTTTCTGACTTTTTACGAGATTATTAAAAGTGATTGCTTAAGAAATATACGGTCAGGGGTCTTCAACAAGCATGTCTCTTGTCAGCTTTGCGGGCTCTTCTGCACCG
>CBDUUO010000415.1:0-3722 GCA_965370395.1 uncultured bacterium | reverse complement strand
CAGGCGGTAAAGTGACTTTTTACGAGTTCATCATAATTGGTTTATCTCATCAATCATGATATTTTTCAATGCGATGCAACACGGAAACCCAGTATTCCATCTTTCCATCATTCTCCGCCTTCGGCGGATGAGCGAAGCGAACTAAGTTCTAATATACCTTTTTCACCGGTTCGCCTCGGCGCGTCATCACAAACTTGACCATAAAAAATCCGGTAAACTGGGAAGCGATGAAAAAAAAAGTAGCTTATCGAGGCCCTTGAAAAGGTCGGCGGCAAAATGATTCATAGGAATCTGAGCGGGTATCAACTTTTTTTTGTTTGGGTCATTTGAATTTTGGTGATTAGAAATTTGTTTCGTATTTCGTGTTTCGAGTTTCGTATTTCCGGTTTGTCCGAGTTAGAGGCTTTAACTTGGCATTTACCTCCATGTTACGTTTGCACCTCACTCTTTGCAAACCGGCCCCATGGGATGGTCCCGCTGGCCGGTTTTCATTTTTTTTAAGTATTTTTCATCTTGTATATGTACGGTACATATCATATAGTATGTACAGATCACTTTTAATCCGTCTGACAAGGAGGGAGCCAAATGGATCCGATGTCACTGACAGCATTACGAAACAAACTATTTAAAGTAGTGGACCAGATCATTCGAACCGGTATTCCGGCAGTTATAGACCGAAACGGTCATCGGTTAAAGATTGTCCTCGAAGAAAAAAAGAGCAAATTGGACAATCTCAAACCCCACGACTGTATCGTCGGCGATCCTGATGACTTAGTTAAATTGAAGGTGGCGGAATGGGACGAAGCGAGCAATCTGTAGTTTATCTGGATACACATATTGTTGTTTGGCTTTATGCCGGATTGACGGAAAAGCTAACAGAAAATGCTAAGAAAGCGATTGAGAATTGCGATTTACTAATTTCGCAGATGGTCAGATTAGAATTGCAGTATTTGTTTGAAATAGGTCGTATCAAAACCACCCCTGCGACCCTGATCAAAAGCTTATCCAGATCGATAGATCTCAGATTATCGGATCGCCCTTTGAAAGAAATTATTGATGAATCACTAAAAATGGACTGGACCAGAGACGTTTTTGATCGTTTGTTGGCGGCTGAAGCTGCAGCAAAAGGAGCCGGATTTATCACTGCAGATGCGGATATAAGAACCAACCTTAAGCAAGCGATATGGTAGCATATCCGATAATTGTATAAAACGTGCCAATTGAGATTTCAAAAAAAATGAAAAAAACGAGTTCGGAAAAAGGGGGGCTGGGTAAAAAGATTTTTGAACTGGCTGCAAAATGGAGCCGACAAATCGGCGGCAGCTGCTGGCAGCTGTCCGACATGACAGGTTAGGACCCCAAAATCCCACCAGGTGGTGGTAAAAAAAAGACCGGTCGAAAAAACCTGAGCCAGTTGAACATCTTTAGTTGTGTTTCAGATCTCGCATGTAAAACTTCCTTCCTTTATATTCTGCTTCGGTGAGTCGATTTTGAGCAATCAGTTTGTGAACAATTTGCCAATCCGCACCGGCCCGCAACAGGAATTCACTGACAGCATCTTGCCGCATGGGATGCACGGCAGTGATGCTCAACAGGTCCTCTTCGACATTGCCCGTCGACGCGAAGGCATTGCCTTCATAGCCAATTAGATACTCTACCTGAGCGCTCGTTTTGCTTAAAATAAGGATTAAATATTAATGACTTTATCGGCAAGCTGCATGGCGGTAACTATATCCAGCATATTCGTGGTCTCACCGATTTGTTTCTGTTGGAGAAGATTAAAGTGATCCAGACAGGTTCCACAGACCAGAATCTGGAGTCCATTGTCTTCCAGTTCTTTGAGGTCCGGAATGACTTTTGAATCCCGAATGGCGAGCTTTACACCGTTGTTGACAAAGACCAGCCGCCACAGATCCGCACCCATCTCTTTTAAGGTACGGATGAAATTAACCATCAGCTTCAATCCCAGCTCGTCATCGCCGTAACCGATTCTATCCGTAACGACCATGACCATGATTTTCGTCTGCCCGGCTTCGGCAGCCGGTGCTGCTTTTGGCTGTGTTAACGTCTTTTCACCGCATTTGCCGATCACAAAATAATCAACACTGTCCTTTTCCAGAATGGTCTCAAATCCTTGCGATTCGAGAAACCGTTTGACATTCTGCTGGGCAGCTTCGTTGTCCACAGCAACCCGGACGGCATTCAGCTGTTCTGCTTCCATTGCCGTCTTGGTCTGCAACACCGGTGCCGGACAGGATAATCCTCTGGCATCGATCTCCTTCATATCAATCTCCTCTTATTTAATTCTCTTGTGATAGCTGCGGGTAAGTATCGGCATTGGCCCGGCATCAAACAGCAACTCCTAATTTACCAGAATTTTTCCCGGCGGTGCTGAAATGACTTCTCCAATAACTGCGGATTCGTCGATGCCTTTTTGATTCAGTTCGTCGACCAGCTTGTCGGCGTCATCCCGATCAATGCAGATCAGCAAGCCACCCGACGTCTGAGGATCGAACAATAGATCCCGTATCAGCGGGTTCACGGAAGAAGAAAATTCAACCATCGGCTCCCGGAACGCCTTATTTTTAAATGCACCGGCCGGCAGCAGCCCCATGGCCGCGTAATCCAAGGCCTCAGACAAGATGGGAATGTTTTTAGAATCCAGGACGACACCCAGCCCGGAACCGTCCACCATCTCTGCCAGATGCCCCAGCAAGCCGAAACCGGTAATATCCGTACAGGCGTGCACCGGATATTGTATCATTACCTCAGCCACATCCCGGTTAAGCGTTGCCATCAATCGAGTTATCTTATCAATAGCTTCGACTGAGGCCACACCGCCTTTAATGGCCGTATTGATAACACCGGTGCCCAGGGGCTTGGTTAGGACAAGACGATCACCGGCGTTTAAATCCTTCTTTGTCAGAATGCGATCCGGATGGACGAACCCGGTCACTGAAAGGCCGTATTTCAGCTCGCTGTCTTCCACGCTGTGACCCCCCACCAGCATGACATCGGCCTCCTTCATTTTATCCAGACCGCCCTGAAGGATCTGTCGCAAAATTGAGATATCCATCTGCTTCAGCGGAAAGCCCACCAGATTCATGGCTGTTTTGGGAGTCCCGCCCATGGCGTAGATATCGCTCAGAGCATTGGCGGCAGCGATCTGTCCGAACCAGTACGGGTCGTCTACAATCGGTGTAAAAAAATCCACGGTCTGGACGATGGCCAGATCATCGGAAATTTTATATACGCCGGCATCGTCCAGACTGTCCATGCCGACAATCACACGATCGTTGGTTGGAATCTCCAACCCGCACAACGCTCGCTCCAGGTCCCCTGGCGGCAGCTTGGAAGCTCAACCAGACCCTTTAACTGTTTTTGTCAAGCGCGGCTTTTTCAAATCGATCATTATTTTTTCCTTTATCAATAAGTTTTCGATAGCCTCTTCCAAGGCCAGTGCTCCACATATCCGAAAAAAAGCAAAATGAGCATATTCTCATATCCTCACAAGGACTAAATACCCGATACTCGGTAATAGGTCAAATCGAAATTTTCAATAATTCCGGCTTGATTTATGGATTTTTTGAATACGCTGTAGACAGGCAATGTCGGCTTTTTCGCAGCCTGACTCGTTCATCAATTCAAGCTAGAAACCAAATGCCTTTACCTGTACAGCAGACCAATCAAAACAGCACAGTCCCGGATGAAATATTTTGCTC
>CBDUUO010000414.1:0-3732 GCA_965370395.1 uncultured bacterium | reverse complement strand
GGCCGCCAGAACGACTGTAATATTATCGCTGCCACCGGCAGCCTTGGCGGTCTCGATTAATTCTTCGACCTTTCGATGGATATCGCTATCTGAACAAAGAATATCTCGAATCTGATCGTCCATGATCATATCGCTTAGGCCGTCTGAACACAGAAGAAATATATCCTGCGCGACGGTTTTCCCGGTTATCAGTTCAAGGGAAAGCTCTTGCTTTATACCCACAGCACGGTAAATTATATTGCGTAGCGAATGGTGCCTAATTTGGTCTTTAGAAATCAATCCCTCTTCTATCTGTTGCTGGACAAGCGTGTGATCTTGAGTGAGTTGTTCAAAATTTCCTTTTCTTAAACGATACGTGCGGCTGTCGCCCATATGACCGAGTATGAAACCCTCATCTGAGAATGCCAAAAGTTCGGCTGTACATCCCATCCCCTTGTGACTTGTATTCTGAACGACATGCTCAAGAATCTTTTGATTTGCAACCCGGAAGGCTTCTTGAACCCGATACAGTACTTCTTTCTGGGATCGATCGGCATGTCCCTCAAATATTTCTTGAGCGGTATCGGCAAAAATTTTGCTGGCCAGTTCGCCTGCTGCTGCACCACCCATGCCGTCTGCGGTAAGACAAAAATCCAGGTCGGGGTTTAGGATAAATGCATCCTCATTATTTGCACGCTTAAGTCCGATATCGGTTTGGCCGCAAAAAATATTCTGGGGCATGTCAAACTCCGCCAGTTACTGGAGTCTACTTTATAGGTGAGTCGTTAACGTTTTCCTTGAAAATTTTTTTCATATAGTCGGCAAGATCGGAGACATCAAACGATATCTTAAATTCTTTTTTAAAAGCCGCCAAATCTGCATATAAAGCTGAAGAGCTCTGGTATCTTAACTCTTTTTGCTTCTCTAAGCATTTCATAACTATGCGATTTAATTCTTCCGGAACATCAGGCACTGAATTCTTTACGGGTTCAATATCCATTTTCGGAATGGTCCGTATCGCCTCGATATCGCTGCTAAACCTGTATACTCTCTTTCCGGTAAGTGTTTCATGAAATACAAGCCCCAAGGCGTATATGTCCGCTTGGTGGTCAATCGGTTCTCCCAATGCCTGTTCGGGTGACAAATAGGCCATTTTCCCTTTAACGACACCTGCTTGAGTTAAGCTCGGCTCCGAGCGGGCCTTGGATATTCCAAAATCGCTTATTTTCACTTCCCCCTGATAAGAAATGAGCAAATTTTGCGGGCTAATATCTCGATGGACGATATGAAAAGGTTCTCCGGTATTTTCATCCCGCTTGGTATGAGAATAATCCAGACCCTTGCAGATTTGTGAGATAATAAAGACGGCCTTGTCGATGGGTAGACCTTGTTTCAGAGCCGCGAGAATTTCTGCCAAATTCTTCCCATCGATATATTCCATTGCAATAAAATACGCGTTTTCAATTTTGCCGTAATCGAAGATCTGGACAATATTCGGGTGCTGCAACAGGGCAGCCACTCTGGCTTCACGCGTAAACATTTTGATAAAATTCGGATTTCCCGCAAGATGAGGCAGGATTCGTTTAATCGCCACCTTTCTTTTAAAACCGTCCCGACGGACATAATCTGCTAAAAACAGCTCGGCCATCCCTCCCCGGGCAACCTTTTGATGGAGAAGATAAGGGCCGATCCGGTCCATTTTTTCGATATCCTCTCGCATCTTAAGCGCCTTGGCCTTGGCGCTGCGATCCAATAGGAATAAACCGACTCCCAACAGGATAATCGTCAGTGAGACACCCGATAAATATAAAAGCCGCAATCGATTCAGGTCGCTATTAAGATGCGATGTGGAAAGAGCGACATAAACCCTTCCAATCTCGACATCTGAAAAAATAATATTTTTAAAAAAACCGACGACCTTTGTTTTGTCTGGTGTCATTCCTGAAGTTATCTTGATACCGTCAAGCGCATCGATGGGTTCTTCGTTTCGCAAAGGCTCAAATTTTTGATTCATCATTTCTGCGTTAGTGTGAGCCAGGATGTTATTTTGGTGATCCGTTATTGCAGCAAATTTCAAATCCTCTATATCCCGCAAATCTTTGATAGCGACATTGAGCGATAAGATATCTTTTTCTAAAACGAAAGGCCCGCTTTTGGATTCAAGATTTTGGGTCTCAGAAAGTCCTTGCTCTAGAAATGCATCATTTTTGCGTTCAAACGTGTAGTGATAAAATAAATAGCCGGTAAAGTTGATGAGAAGCCAAATCGATAGACAAATGAATAATAGCCTTCGATTGCGTTCAATGAATTTTATTTCCAATATACGCTTCATTCCTCGGGCAACTTTGGTGAAGGTGCTCGTTGAGATTTCCCTCACTTTCACGACTGTTGTTGCGGCAATTTCACTGACAAGCATTGAAAACCTCCTTCCCCTTTACGATCAATTATCAGACGGCCAGTTTTTTTATAATCTCGGTACAGCGCAGTATGATCTGGCGTCTAATCCAGGAGAGATCTTCTTTTTTTTGAAGTTCCTGCGAATCAATCCTTTTGGAGTCCGCAATGTATCCAGGGTTTGACTCAAGTTTCGAATCCTCGGTTGTCAAAAATTTGTCTATGCTTGATTGTTTGAATAATTTGCGGGAGAGTGGCTGTTGCGTTCCGCACAATGGGCAGCTAATAAGCGAACTGTTTAAGGTTGTGTTCATTGCGGCATTCGACCGATTAAAATTTAGATATTTCATCATAAATGCTTTGATTGTTTGGTAACGAAATACAGCAACCAAAAACAATAATATCAGACAGCTTGAAGTAGCGATGAATATAAATTGTTTTCGGGTCTGAAACGTTTCAGGGGTAGACAGGCCGATGAAAATTTCTCCGATTTTAGTACCGGCGTAAGTGACGTCTGAGACAAAGTTAAGGATTCTGGCATGGCTGGCAAATCCACCCTCCCACATCGATACTTTATCGACAGAACGTGCCGCTTCAGTCATGTCCGGCATAAGATGTCCGGTGCCGGTAAAAGCGACAACTTTATTGCGATGATCAACTACCGACGCGTAAATCACATCCGCTCTGCTGGCGGCATCGGTCAGCAATTTAGAAATTGACAGAGAATTTCTTTCTAAGAGGGGCAAGCTGACCAGACTGGAAAACTCATTAGTTATTTTGACCCCTGATTGTCTTAACTTGCCTTTAAGGTGGTTAACCCGCAGGGTAAAAATTGAGTAAGCAATCAGCATTGCCAGCCACCAGATGACCAGACCAAGGATAAGATAGCGCGTGTTTAAACGATTACCGAATCGCTGGATTGAATTCATATGGCACTCATCTCCCTTAGTTTATAAGGTAATTGTTTAGCGATTTTATCAAGTTTGAATAGATATTGCTGGACCTGTCTGGAAATGGCGGCACTTATAGTGGTAGTCAAAAAAACGTTGCGGTATTCAAACGTTTTTTTTCTACAAACACTTATGCCGCAATTCCGTAATTCGGAACATTATTATGAAAAGCGGTATAATTTCGGCCTAACCAAATTATTATGGTCAAAAACCAAAGTCAAGCAAATTAACTGTTGGAAATTAATACAATTTGATCCTTCAATGCTTTGCTGGCGCTGCTAGATTCCAACCTTTATAGTTAAATAGTTGAAGGTGCCGGGAGTTATTCTATGTCCGCCATGCGGCTTGAACTCGCATTTGAAGCTGCTCGAGCTTGCTGCATAATGGTTTCTGGTAAAAACTCCCCGAT
>CBDUUO010000413.1:0-3734 GCA_965370395.1 uncultured bacterium | reverse complement strand
GAATTCCTCTCCGAGCCGTAGGATCTACGAGCCGGAGGCTTAAATATTCAATCTTTACAAGACAGTGAAAATATTCCAATACAATTTTTTTGCCACAAAATGCACAAAAATAACAACTAAGATACTAAATTAGGAGGTGATGTATGGCCTTGGAAAAGCTCTTCAGTCCATTTTCCATTGGAAACTTAAAATTGGAAAACCGCATCGTCATGCCCCCCATGGCGACAAGCTATGCCACACCGGAAGGATTCGTTTCCGACCGCCTAATCGCTTACTATGTTGAACGCGCCAAGGGCGGTGTGGGATATATCAACGTTGAGCACACCGGTATTCATGAACAGGGCAAAGCCAGTCCGAAAATGCTGATGATCAGCACAGACGCGCATACCGCGAAAATTGAGAATCTGGTAGAAGCAGTACACGCAGCCGGCGGGAAAATCGTGGTTCAGATCAATCACGCCGGCCGGCAGACGTTTTCAAAAGTGACGGGAGCTTCCATTGTGGGGCCTTCTGCCATACCCGCTTTACCCGTGATGGAAACGCCCCGCGAACTGAGCGTCAGTGAGATCGAAGATCTCGTAAATATGTACGCGCGAGCAGCCGAACGCGTGAAGAAAGCGGGCGCAGACGGCGTTGAACTTCATATGGCCCATGGGTACCTGATTTGTTCTTTCCTGTCTCCATGTTCAAACAAAAGGGAAGATCGGTATGGCGGCGATACCACGGGCAGAACCCGATTTGCACTAGAGGTTCTTCGATCTGTACGCCAGCAGGTGGGACCTGACTTTCCGGTTATTTGCAGGTTGAGTGGTGATGAATATGTCGAGGGAGGATTAAATGTAAAGGACACCAAACAGATTGCAAAACTTTTGGAAAAAGAGGGTGCCGATGCCCTGCACATTTCGGCCTGTAACGCAGCTTCAAATTTCCTAAACCACCCGCCTTATTATGTGGAAGAGGGCGTTTTTGTTCACCTGGCTGTGGCCGTCAAATCGGAAGTCGATATTCCGGTTATTACGGTGGGCAGAATCCGGAATCCGGTTATGGCAGATCAAATTATACGAGATGAAAAGGCGGATTTAGTCTCCATGGGGCGAACGTTGATAGCAGACCCCAATCTTCCTAAAAAGGCAATGCGGAACCAGTATGATGAAATCATTCCTTGCATCTCTTGTAATAAGTGCGTCCAGACAATGAGAAAAGATTATCTTCGATGCTCTGTAAATCCGGAGACAGGCAATGAAACCCAATTCCGGTACTCAAAAGCGGATCGTTCCAAAAAGGTATGGGTGGTAGGCGCCGGGCCCGGTGGACTCAAAGCAGCTGAGATAGCGGCACTGAGAGGTCACCAGGTAAAGATTTTTGAACGGCAAAATAAATTGGGCGGTCGCGTAAGACTCGGTGCCAATCCCCCTAAAAAAGAAGTGCTCAACGAATTCATCGAGTACCTCGTAAAAAGGGTTAAATCGCTTGGGGTAACCATTGAGGTGGGCAAAGAGTTTACACCCGACATGCTGGATCCGGTAAGACCGGATGTGGTGATTGTGGCCACCGGCGCTTCACCGCAATTTCCAGATTGGCAAGGAATTGAAGAAAGTGGTGCCCTTTCGGTTGATGATGTTTTATCTGAGGAGGTGGACATCGGAGATAAGATTCTGGTGGTTGGGGGTGGCGGCACGGGTGCCGAAATAGCTGATTTTTTGTCGGAGGCGGGAAAAAGGGTCACCCTGGTTGAGATGCTGCAGGATATTGCATCTGATCTGGTTAACCACCTGCAACACTATCTGAAACAGCGGCTTGGCGAAAAGGGCGTAACGATTCATACATCCACGCAGGTAAAAGAGTTGGGTAAGGGTTATGTAATGATTGAGGATGCTTCCGGTATTAGAAAACTTGATGGCTTTGACAATATCATTTTGGCGCTGGGTTCTGAAAGACCCAATGATGCCGTCTATAAGAAGCTTGAAGGAAAAGTTTCCGAGTTGCATGTGATCGGTGATGCTCGCCAGCCGCGTGAAATCGTAGATGCAGTATACGAGGGCGAGGAAATCGCCATTAAACTATGAGCCGGCATTTGCACTGCAGAACACGCTAAGCTGAATTGGAAAAAAGATGAGGCAAAGGGGGTGATATCAAACAATGTAACCATAGCTTAAGACAGGTATGTCTTATATCAACGGCCCACCAGGTGTTCCAACCGGGGGCAATCCATCAGGTAACAATGAATACCTGATGCAGGAAAGGAGGGAAGAAAATGAAGGCGAAAAAGAAATGGATCATGATCATTGGTTTTGTTTGTCTGTTTTCTCTTATCTTAGGCGGTACGGCTTTGGCAGCAAAAAAGGTCATTCACGTCTGGCATACTGAAACCAATCCGCAATCAAGAGCAGCAATTGCCAATATCGGTTCAAGGTTTGAGGCGCTTCATCCCGATATCAAAGTTGAAGCCGAGGCACTTGCCTGGGGAGATCTGGAAGGCAAAATAATGGCTGCTTTAGCGGCAGGTTCACCACCGGAGGTTTCCCAGGGGCAGCCGATTACCTGTGCGGCACTTCAAGAAAAAGGCCTGCTGTTGCCTCTGGATGACGTCGTTAAGGCTATCGGCGAGGATAACATCTGGGATCAAATCAAGATGGTGGGCAAATTCGGCGACCATTATTACGGCCTGGTGCATGCGGCGGGCACCTCATTGCTGGTCTACCGTAAAGATCTGGCAAAAAAGAAAGGTCTGAAGGGCCCCAAGACCTGGGATGATTTGCTCAAGCTCGCCAAAGAGTTGACCATGGATACCAATGGTGATGGCAAGACGGATATTTACGGTATGACGATACCCGGTAACAATCTTTTTATTAACATTCTTATGGCCGAGTTGACGAAGGCAAACGGGGGCATTCTCTTCGATGAAAACAATCGTCCGCATTTCACCGACAAGACGATGATTCAAACCCTGAATTTCCTGAAGGAACTCACCAAATATATGCCGCCCGGCTGGGAAGGCCATGGCTACCTGGAAACCTTTGCCAACATGTACGGTCAAAAAGCGGCCATGATGTACCAGGGTTACGGCAGAGGGGCATCATTGATCGAGCAATACGCTCCCGAGAATATGAGAAACACCGAATATTTTGACGTTTGGATTAAGCCCCACGGACCCAGCGGAACCAAGCCCGCAGCCCAGGTGGACGAAGAGCCCTGGATGCTATTTAAAGGGAGCAAGTACCCGAATGAAGCCAAAGAATTTTTAAAATTCTTTTATCAGGACGAAAATTATTTAGAGTACATTCAAACGGTTCCGATTCACTTCTTCCCCATTACCAAATCCCTGAGACAAAGCAAGGCTTACAGCGCAACCCCCATGATCAAAAAATGGAAAGGGTGGCTTGATGTGCAGGAATACTATCTGGAAAACGACCTCGTCAAACCGACGCTTGTGGTCGAATGGATAGACCTGACCACCAAACCCTATCTGATGGCGATTCTGGGGTCCGGGATCTTAAAGGATATGGTGATGGAGGTGACCAAAGAAGGGGTGGCTCCTGAAAAGGCAGCCGCTAAAGCTCAAAAACGGGCAGAAGAGCTCATCAAAGACAAGGGATATGCCAAGTGGTAATGTAGGGCAATCGAGAAGAGCCGGGAATGTGGTTGAGGTTGCCGGCTCTTCTTAGCGATCTAGAGATTAACCCATCGGAGTCTTGCAGTGAAACTGAATTCTCAAAAAGCAGGAATACTATTGA
>CBDUUO010000412.1:0-3742 GCA_965370395.1 uncultured bacterium | reverse complement strand
GTGCTCTGTCCTCTGTATCTTCCTGACACCTGAACACTGACACCTGAAACCATAGACATTTAAGAACGCAACTGGACTAAAATATGCCGGCCGACTTTTGCAATATATTTGTGGGACACTACACTATCCGCAAGAAAGCACTTACGGGGCCTTGATTCTCTTGACATTCATACCTAAAGTTAATAATGGGCCAACCAGGAATTGATTAAATGCCGAGGAATTTTACATGGCCAAACCAAAACTAAAAAAGCATCATATAAACCGGGATTGGTGCAAGGGATGCGGAATATGTGTTGAGCTTTGCCCGAAAAAAGTCCTGGAATTAGACGATCAAGACAAGGTCTCGGTCTTGCGACCACAAGACTGTATCTGCTGCAGACTTTGTGAGCTTCGCTGCCCGGATCTTGCAATAGAGGTCGAAACTAAAGAATAGGCATATGATATGAGCGAAAACATAAAATTTGTCCAAGGCAACGAGGCCTGCGCTGAGGCGGCCTTGTATGCCGGGCTTGATTTTTACGCCGGCTATCCGATAACGCCGTCGTCCGAAATTACAGAATATCTAGCCTATCGCCTGCCGCAAATTGGCGGAAAATTTATGCAGATGGAAGATGAGATTGCGTCGCTGTGTGCCATCATCGGTGCCTCGCTGACCGGTCGCAAGGTGATGACAGCCACCAGCGGGCCGGGCTTTTCCCTGATGCAGGAAGCCCTGGGGTATGCCGTTATGGCCGAAATTCCCTGTGTCATTGTCAACGTGCAGCGCGGCGGGCCATCCACCGGGTTGCCGACCCACGGCAGCCAGGGGGACGTTAATCAAGCCCGCTGGGGGACGCATGGCGATCATGCCATCATTGCACTTACGGCTTCCAACCACCAGGATGTATTTTCAATTACGGTGGAGGCCTTTAATTTAGCCGAAATTTACCGAACGCCGGTTATCCTGCTGTTTGATGAACTCGTTGCCCATATGCGAGAGCCGCTCGTGATTCCGGAACCCGGAAAAATACCGTTGGTCGAACGGCTGAGAACATCCGTCAAAGAAGGTGTTGATTATCATCCCTATTTGCCCAGGGAAGATGGCCGTTTACCCATGTCTGATTTCGGTGGCGTTCACCGCTTCAATGTAACCGGATTAATCCATGATATGTGGGGGTTTCCATCCAGTGAGCCCAGGATTGTCCATGGCTTGTTGCGTCACCTGGTCGATAAAGTCGAAAACCGGGCACATCAGCTTGCTCGATTTAAGGAATATTATACTGAAGATGCAGAGCATTTGCTGCTGTCTTACGGTTGCGCGGCCCGTTCAGCTCTTCATACTGTGGAAAATAGAAGACGTCGCGGCGAACGCCTGGGGATGCTGGAGCTCCAAACCCTATGGCCCTTTCCAGTTGATATTGTGCGTGAAAAATGTGCTGCGAAGAAATCGGTAATTGTGGTGGAACAGAACATGGGCCAGGTACTTCAGTCTGTTAAGCTGGCAGTCGATGACCCCGGGAAGGTATTTTTGGCCAATCGAATAGATGGTGTCTTCATAAAACCGACGGATATAATGAATATTCTGCGGCTGATCCAGGGAAGGGGGGTTTAAGTTATGGTAATAAAGGATTATTTGCGCGAACGATTTTTCCCCCACCTCTGGTGCCCGGGATGCGGTCATGGCACGGTATTAAACGGTCTTCTGCAGGCCGTTGAGAAACTGGGGCTGAGTAAAAACGAGATTGTGATGGTTTCCGGTATCGGATGTTCATCCAGAATAACCGGCTATGTCGACTTTCACACCCTGCATACCATTCATGGCCGGGCGCTGGCCTTTGCCACCGGTGTGAAAATGGCGCGTCCGGAACTTAACCTCATTGTTCCCATGGGGGATGGCGATGCGCTGGCGATCGGGGGGAATCATTTTATTCATGCGGCCCGCCGAAACATTGATATCACCGCAATTGTCATGAACAACAGAATTTACGGCATGACCGGCGGCCAGTTTTCGCCTTTGTCGGGAGAAAACATCCGCGCAACCACCGCGCCGTATCTGACGATCGACCCCAGTTTTGATGTCGTGGAGCTGGCAAAGGCCGCCGGTGCGACCTTTGTGGCGCGAACCACTACCTATCACATTCAGCAGATGACGGACATCATCCGGCAGGCCATTCTGCACGAAGGTTTTTCAGTGGTGGAGATTTTATCCCAGTGCCCGACCTATTTTGGCCGTAAAAACAAAGCCGGCGATGCAGTTGATATGATCCAGTATTTTAAGAAAAATACAACTTCAATTGGTTCAAAGGCCAAAAAAGAAAATCCCGATCTACTGGAGCGCGGTATTTTTTTACAAAAGGAGATGCCGGAATATTGCAGCGAATATGATAAAGTGGTTAAAAAGGCGATGAAAGGTCGTTAAATATGGAAAAATGCAGGATGGTATTTTCAGGCTCGGGCGGGCAGGGCGTTATCACCGCAGCCGTTATTCTGTCCGAAGCAGCGGTGCTTTACGAAAACCTGACTGCCGTACAATCCCAATCATACGGTGCCGAGGCCAGAGGAGGGGCAACTCGCTCAGATGTCATCATATCCGACTCGGTCATTCATTTTCCAAAAGTAATTCAGCCCAATGTGCTGGTATGTTTGACCCAGGATGCCTATGGTAAATTTTATTCGATTATCCGGCCGGGGGGCTTATTGATTACCGACACCCGATTAGTGCAAACTGAAAAAAAAGTTGATGCCCAGCAAAAAGAAATAGAAATGTATGAAACCGTAATGGCAAAAATCGGCAAACCCATTGTTTTTAATATTTGCATGCTCGGGACCGTTATTGCCTTGACCGGGCTGGTGAAACCCGAATCCATTATGAAGGTACTCGAGAACCGAATTCCGGCAGACTTTCTGGATATGAATCGTAAGGCTCTGGATATCGGCATTAAATTAGGTGAGGCCGCAAAAACTTAAATGCTGGATTCAATTTCATCCCGACATTGGGATTGGACTTTACCACAGTCGCTCTGCATGCTCTTGCGGAAGGCCTGCCGCCTGTATTTTTTTAACGACGGCCGCAATATCATAGGCCACATATCTCACTTCAACCGTATCTTCGGATGAGTCCCAGATCAGGTATTTTGATTTATTGTTTCCATCTCTGGGCTGCCCGACGCTGCCCGCACTAATAATATATTTTCGGCGGGCATCCAATTTATTGAGGCCCTCTTTGAGATAGTCGCATTCAAGTCCCTGTCGGCCGTAACCGATTAAATCCAGGGTATGCGTATGCCCGATAAAACAGCGCTTTTCAGATAAATTTTCCAGGGCTTTTATCTTTTTATCTTCGGATACCTGGAATAAATAGGTGAGGGGACAATTCGGGGGAAAACCATGGACAAAGCGGCATCCGTAAGCGGTGAGGTGGGTTCTCAGTTTAGAGATAAATTCGATCGACTGACCGGACAGAAGTTTTAAGGTGGTCTTCAATGATTGCCGGGCGGCGGCGTTAAACCAGCTAAGATAGCTTGGCTTTATCAGGGCCAGTTCATGATTACCCTGTATTGAAGTGATATCTCGCCGCCGGATTCGTTTTATGACGGAATCCGGTTCCGGGCCATAGCCGATATTATCACCCAGACTGATAATATCATCGACCTGGCAACTGGCGATATCAGCTAAAACTCGCTCAAAGGCGTCCACATTGCCGTGGATATCGGAGATAATTGCAACTTTCATTACTGCCTTAACAGATTAAAATACCAGGCAA
>CBDUUO010000411.1:0-3747 GCA_965370395.1 uncultured bacterium | reverse complement strand
ATTCTCGTTGAAATTAAGCAAAAGATTGCTTCGTCGCTCACGCTAAGCGGGATCCTGCAACGAGAGTCTCTGAGCAAACGAAACCTCAAAAGAAATAATCCGCAGATTACGCAGATTACACAGATTACAATAGGTTAAAAACGTTACTTTAGTACGCAGTTTCTAAATTATTGGGAACTTTTGATGCCCCTGAAATAATTTTCACGAATAGCTCTTAATATTAATTTTTTAAATCTGCGTTAATCTGCGTAATCTGCGGATAAAAAAAAGAGCGAAGCAATCTCAACGCCCTGGTATTTCACCGAGAATTACTGTAGACAGGCCGACCGGCTGAATTGATGGATTTTTATTTACTAATACCTGAATTTTGGTACAAAATTCAGGTATTAGTTTTCTAACTTTTCAATCCACAGATAAATTCTTTCACGATAAGCATAGCACAGGAAAGCCAAAATCAGGCAGACACCAATCACAACCCCAAGAAGAACATAATTTTGTTCGTACAGGAATGCACCCTGCAGGCTTAAGGCAAATGTGCCCGGCATTCTGCCAATACCGGTCAGCAAAATAAAAATTTTGATCGGCAGCGTGCTTACACCAAGCGCCAGGCACAAATAGTCCTTGGGAAAGCCCGGAAATAAAAACAGCATAAACATTACGATGACACCCTGGCGTTTGACCAGCCCATCAATTTTTTGAAAATGATGCGCCGGAATCCGTTTCCTCACATACCGCTCGCCAAGGAAACGACCAATCACAAAATTCAGCCAGGAACCCACTGTCAGACCGATACTGGAATAGATAAATCCCGGCAGCGTCCCGAACAAATAACCGCCGATAAACCCCGTCGCTTCTCCCGGCACAGGAGCGAAAATGACCTGAAGAATCTGAATCAACATAAAAACCGGCGGCGCACTGGTTCCAAAGGAAGAAATAAGGAGCCTGATCTGTTCTCTATCGGAAAACAATCGGTATAAATCGGTGATCTTTTCCCAAATTGGAATGTGAAACCAGAACCCCACTAAACCAAAAACAATCAGCGCCAATATGAAGGAGATCTTAAATTTATTTGCAGTAGCTGTTGAGGGCATAATTTGATGGAGCCGGACATGCAGGTGGTAGATTGGTTTGGCTGAATTTAATCCCGGCGTCTATGTTTTACCATCACTTTTTTTTGCCGGTCTAACGCCTTTTTGCGGGACCATCTTTCAATGAAACTGATCGTGCCGGAGCCATAGGCGCGCTTTACCCGCTCTTCATGAACCTGAATGCCCTCCGGTCCCTTGACGGCCTCTCTCAGGCACTCTGTTTTACAGAAACAGACCATACAACTTTCCGGGGTCTGTCTTAAACCGTCTTTTGCCAGCGGGAAGACATTATCGAGTTTTCCGAAACAGTAAGGATATTCTTTTTTTCTTTGTGTCATTTATAATGATAGAATTCATCCAATATTCAATTGGCAATAGTCAATTTTCAATTTTTTTGAAATCTGTGTAATCTGTGTAATCTGCGGATAATATGTTTTTTTTCATAATCTACTTTCAAGTAGGTTCTGAGACCCCTACTCCGTCAGCTTTTCGAACTCCCGGTTCATGCGTGCAATATAGCCCTGATCCGCAAAGCTGAAATATCGGTTGTCTCCGATGATCAGATGCTCATGAACGATCATTCCCATCACCTTTCCGGCAAAGACCAGTTGACGGGTAACGGCAACATCTTCTGAGGAGGGTTTCGGGTCCCCGGAAGGGTGATTGTGCGCAAAAATAAGGGCAGCGGCATCATGGCTGAGGGCTGCCTGGATGACTTCGCGCGGATATACGCTGCTTGCGGTCAAGGTTCCTTCAGAAATGGTACTTGCAGCAATCACCTGGTTTTTGGAATTCAAAAATATGACTTTGAAAAATTCTCGATTTTTATCTCCAATGCTATGGTACAGATAATCAAAAAGCGCCTTTGAATCATTAATTGCATCTTTATGGATGAGTTTCTTTTCGAGATATCTGTCGGCAACGGCTTTGATCAGTTTAATGCCGAATAGGTTTTTGGGGCCGATGCCATTGACTTTACCCAGCTCCTGGGATGAGGCTTCAAGCACCCCTTGCAGTGTCTTAAACCTTTTCAAGGCCTCTTTAGCCGCATCTTTGCAATCTTTACGCGGCATGGCCAGAGTGAGCAAAAGTTCGATTACTTCATAATCGTGAAAACCATCAAGACCGCCGGCCAGGAATCGTTCACGTAGTCTTTGTCTGTGACCCTCGCCTTTATGCGCTTTTTTGTTTCCATCATTGGGCATAGTACTGCTCTCGGTTCTAAGTTATTTTGGTATCAAATACCTAGTATTAGATTTCAGGGTTCTGGGTTCAGAGGTTCAAGGGTTCTGGCCTCTGGCTGCTCGCCCGTGGATTTAGTCGATTCGTTAATTGGTCGAATGGTCAAATAGTTTAAAATGGATTGAATCCTCTGACTAATTGACTATTCAACTAATCAACTATTTAACTATACCTTCTGGCCTCTGACATCTGTTTTTTTGTCATCTAACCTTTGAACGCTTGAACGTTGAACCTGGACCAGACGACTGACACCTGAAACCTGAAACCTGACACCTGAAAACTACTGGTTCCTGACACCTGAAACCTTCATTTCAATCCCCGTAACACGAAACTCGCAACCCGTCTCCCCGTTTAGTCTTGATCCAGCTCTTGTTTGAGTGTTCGGGTCATTAACCGGTAGACTGCCTCTTTAGGCGCCAGATCTTCATAAAGAATGCGATAAATCTCGTGGCATATCGGCATTTCAACGCCGAGCTTGCGGGAAAAATTATAGACGGATTTCGCGGTTTTGACTCCCTCCGCCACCATGTGCATTTCATCCAGTATTTGTTGAAGTTTTTGACCTTTGCCTAATTTTATGCCGACCGTATAGTTGCGGCTGAGATTGCCCGTGCATGTCAGCACCAGATCTCCAAAACCGGCCAGCCCGGTAAACGTTCTTGGATTGGCTCCGAGATGAAGTCCCAGGCGGCGGACTTCGGTCATTCCTCTTGTGATAAGCGCTGCCCGCGTATTCAACCCCATTCCGAGTCCATCCAGGATGCCGGATGCAATGGCGATTACATTTTTAACAGAACCGCCCAGTTCAACACCGACAATGTCATCACTGGTATACACTCTGAAATACGGTGTTGCAAATACGTGCTGCACCCTAGCGGCAATCTCAGGGTTCCGGCACGCCACGGTTACCGAAGTGGGGATCTTTTGAGCGACTTCTTTGGCAAAACTGGGGCCGGAAATCACCGTCATCCGGTCCGCCTCGACTTCGGGAAGATTTTCTTTGATCACACCGGACATGGTTAGATGTGTTTTTTGCTCAATGCCTTTGGAAGCAGATGTAATAATCGTGCCGTCCGCTAGATGCCCGGCCATTTGTCGCGTCACGTTCCGCATAACATGCGAAGGCACCACCATTACAATTAGATGCTTATCCGACACGACGTCAGCCAGATCATTTGAAGCCGATAGATTGGGTGACAGTTGATGATCCGGAAGATAAAGCTTATTTTCGTGAAATTGCTGAATGTGGTCTTTGACCTCTTTTTCAAACACCCACAGATGGGTCTGAAATCCTTTGCAGGCCAGCAGATCGGCGATGGCCGTGCCCCAGCTCCCGGCGCCCACAACGGCTATTTTGAATTTCTTCGGATCAATTTCACTTTTTGTTTTCACAAACCTAACCCGGACAAGCCGCAAC
>CBDUUO010000410.1:0-3750 GCA_965370395.1 uncultured bacterium | reverse complement strand
TTTAGGCATTTCTACAGGTTATCCAGTAAGGCCCACTCAATAAACTGCCAATCCACTTCCCATGAGCGTTCCCCGTACCCTCCGGCGGTCACATAGGCCCGCGGAATCTTTTGTGCTTTTAAAAAATGGTATACGAGAAGATCCCGTTCTTTTAACTGCTCCAGCGATAGTTTCAGCTCGCCGGTCGAAGGCAGTTCATCTTTTTCATAGGGATCCGATCCGGCTAAGACCATCGCCATATCAGGCGGTCCAATACTGACGAGCTTTTCAAGCCCGTCTTCAAGCTTGGCGACATATAAATGGTCCTCGCCTGCGGCAACCGGGATATCAATGTCGCTGGGAACAAACGACGGATTCAGTCTGCCCTGGCGATCATAGGCTTCCCCATCCAGCGGCCAGCCGCGGGCCATATGAATACTGAGTGTCGTAATCGAGCTGTCTTCTTGCGTTAATACCGCTGTTCCATCCCCTTTGTGGGCATCCAGATCGATTATCCAGGCGCTGCGAATCAGATTTTCAGCCTGCAGCTTGCGCAGGGCGATCACAATATCATTTACCATGCAAAAACCGGCGCCATAATCTCTTTTGGCATGGTGCATTCCGCCGCCAAAGGCGAAACAAAATTCTTTTTCAAGGGCCACCCGGCAGCATTGCACGGTTCCGGCCACTTTAAAAAGCAGCCGATCAAAAAGTTGTGCCAAGGGAAGGGTGGCGGTATCCGGATTGTAGCGATAGTACCGGCCGTTATCATCAATCAGTTCAAAGGTTCTGATAATCTCATCTTCGAGCTTATCGGAATATAATCGGGCCACATATTCATCGGAATGCACCCGCAGAAGATCTTTACGGGTGACGGTTTCGTTGATGCTGCTGATAAGCCACTGGTCGATCTTCGGGCCCAAAATTTTATGGCCCTTCAACTTTTCAAATGTGCTGGCGGCCCGGCTGTGATGTATCGGAATTTCAATGCCGAATTCAGCCAGGCCCGCTTTTAGATTTTTGTCATAGATAATCATAGGGTCACTGACCTCTGGCTACTGGCTCCTTGCTGCTGGCTACTGGCTGCTTGCTCTTGCCTGATGGCTTCTCGTTTCTTGTAGGGCAGCCCTCTGTGGCTGCCTTTTTCTAGCCGGCACGGAGGCAGGCCCTTGCTTGGTGGGCGGGCGTAAAGCCCGCCCCTACGAGACCGATTAACTTGCTGGTTGTAGGGGCGGGGTTTATCCCCGCCCGCAGTAACAGGTTGTGATGATACCTCAACTGCTTGTCTCTGATTCGCTGATTCGGCCAGAGGCCAGTAACCAGTGGCATTAAAGTGCTCAGGTATGAATGTGCCGTTATATGCGAATAAGGTGAAGCTAATACCGAATTATCCGGCAAACAACCTTCTTTTGACAATCTCGCTATTTTTCTTTATAGTGGCAGCAACCAACCTTTCCACGCATTCGCTTACAATCCTACATATAATGAATCCGATAGATGGCTGATTTTTTTTAAGCCTCTGCATATATTTTGCTGTCTCATTGCTGCTTTATACTAGACTCGAAAGGGGCTAAACCTGACATCGATTATCTCTATGAAAGGAGAGCTACATGCCGGACAAGGATAAACAGGATTCGATTCTGCGAAAACCTGTAACACCAGCCGGTAACGGTATCAGCACCCGGGAACCGGAGCTCACCGCAAAGCAAATTATTAAGGGGGCCTCCAAATATGTAAAGGAGCATATCAGCCGCCAGCCGTCGGTGCAGCGGTTTTTTAGCTTTATGCCCACCATGTTGACACGCGTTTCACCGTTTCATTTTAAAGGCCGGCATAAATCAAACGAATGGCCGTTGGTCCGACTGGACTCCGGTGACACCAATTCATGGGGAAGCATGCAGGTCGTGGGCGAGCTGCTGATCATTTTCGACGAAACCATCTTATTTTGTCTCCTGGCGCTGATGACGAAGTATGAAAGTGACGCTTTTGAGACCTCCCAGACAGAACTGGCCCGGATTGCCGGCATCGATCCAACACCGAAAAACTCCGCTGAAATCTGGAAAAGTATTCAACGGCTGGCCGGCACCCGGATTGACCTGCAGCTTTCCAGCGGCAAAGGGAAAAAAAGAAAAACGTTAAAGGAATTGACCGGCTCGATCCTGAGCTTTGCGGATAAAGATCAGGGCAGCGGCAAAATCCGGATTGTCGTTAATCCCTATTTTCTGGAGATGTATGCAGAAAGTTTTGTAACCAACATTGATATCGCTTTCAGAAGCCGTTTAAAATCGGATATCAGCAAGGCATTTTATCGTTTCTATCAAGGTCAGTACGAGACCGAATCGCAAACCGAAATCATTCGGCTGGCCCGGGCCGTAAATCTAAATATCGGGCAGGAAATGAAACAATTAAGATCAAAAGTGCGAACGGGGTTAAAAGAACTGCAGCAGAAGGGGTACCTGGAAACCTATGAGGTCACCCGGGATAATCGGGTAATGGTTTCGAAAACCAAAGATGCGGCTGTCAAATTTAAGAGTCAGATTCTGGGTATAGCCGGTATTGAATAGCTTGTGGACTAACCTGCAGCCGTTATCATTTGCCGCCAACACCCGTGCTTTTAGCCGGCCGGCAGGAACCGTTCGGCGGTATGCCTTTCCGATCAGGCCGCTTCTGCTTTGATGATCTGAAAGCTGTTCAAAATGTTTCTAAATGAACCGATATCCCTTTGAAAGTAAATCCGAGCCGCAGCCGTAAACCGAAGGTTAAAAAAAGTATCCTCTTTTATAAAACCATAATAAAGCGTTTTATATGCCTGGCCTTCTGCGTCGCTGTAAGTATATAAAATTTTAAACCCTTCATAATTCTTGATGCTGGCCGGGGTGTTATCCAGAATCCTTAAATTCACCAGATTCTGATCGGACACAAGCTCATCAATAATAATCTGGGCCGCCTCTTCCGGCAACATTTCCTTTTGAATTTTCTTTTTGGTATTCCGAAACGATCTGCCGATGGGGCGGTTTTGAACCATGATATACTGCAGAAAAGGGCTTTCTTTGGTGACAAACAGGTATCGATTGTTGTCTATTTTCCGCCAGCCTTCGGGAATGTCAATCGTAAAACTGTAAGAAGCCGGCTTCGAAAATCCGCCGGTATGGGTGCAAGCCACACAGCCTGCTGCAAATAAAAACAGGATGATCCAGAAAAATTTTTTCATTAACCTTCCTCGCTGAGCGTGCATTGCTTTAAGTATCCCTGAACATAGGCTTTGTCCGGGGCGTTGGGCGAAAGCTGCAAACACGACTCAAAAAATTTTTTGGCCAGTGCGCGATGACCTTTTTTATAATGGATTAACCCGATGGCTTTGTGGGGGGCTGCATAGTTCGGATCCAGGGTGATGGCGCGATTGTAGTTTTTAAGCGCTTTGTGGGTATCGCTCGCCTGTCCCCGCTGTCTGTAGATTTCCCCGAGTAAAAAATAGGCCCGGGTGTCATCCGGTTTGATCCGCACAAATTTTTCAACACCTCGCCTGGCGGCCTGAAACCGCCCCAGCCGGATATCCAATCTGGCATTATCTAAAAATAACAGAGCCAATTTTGAAAGAAATATTTCGCGGTTCTTAATCGCCGGTCTGACATTTAAGTATACAGGATCGAGCAGTTTTTGCAAATTATCAACTCGCTGCTGGACCTTGGGGTGGCTTCCGAAAAAGAAAGGCTCCTCGAGTCCCTCCTGTTCAATTTCAGTGATCATATGGTCAAAAAGAAAAAGGGCCTC
>CBDUUO010000409.1:0-3754 GCA_965370395.1 uncultured bacterium | reverse complement strand
GGATGCTCACAAAAATTTACAGCTGGCAAAAACGTATCCGATGTTGAAGCCGGCCGCCGGGCTTTATCCGACGCATCTCAATTTAAACCAGGCGGCTGAGATGGTAGACTTTATTCGCCGAGAACGCTCCCGCCTGGCTGCAATCGGCGAGGTGGGACTGGATTACTGGGTGGTCAAGGAAGAGCCAGACAAGGAGCTGCAGAGAGAAATACTTAAACTATTTATTGAATTATCAAAGGAATTGAATCTGCCGTTGAATATCCATTCCCGATCCGCCGGTCGCCACGCGATTGCTCTGTTGCTTGAAAACAACGCCGTCCGGGTTCAAATGCATGCCTTTGACGGCAAATCCAGTGCCGCGCTGCCGGCGGTTGAAGCCGGATACTTTTTTTCAATCCCACCCTCTGTGGCCCGTTCCCGCCAGAAGCAAAAACTTGTCAAGCCGCTGCCGCTTTCTTGTCTGCTGATCGAAACCGACAGCCCGGTTTTGGGCCCCTTTCCGAACGAGCGTAATGAACCGGCAAATATCTGGCAATCCGTCAAAGCCATTGCAGCGCTCAAAGATATCTCTGAAGAAGAGGTCATTGCCGCTGTTTCGGAAAACACAGAAAGGTTATATGGGAAGCTATAGGAAGTGCCTAAAGTGAACTAAAGTGAACTAAAGTGTCTAAATTTGATGAATTCGTAAAAAGTCCTATCGCCGGTCATTGCGAGGAACGAAGTGACGAAGCAATCCCATGATTTCAGAGACTTGGATTGATAGAGATTGCTTCGCTACGCTCGCAATGACAGCTTTTCTGACTTTTTACGAGATTATCAAATTTAGTAATTAGAACTTTTCCAGTTAAAAAATGCTTAATTTACCCGGTACCTATGCCTTGGTCCTTAAATCGTCTTCCGATCAGCGGGTTGAAGTGGGAAAACTCGGCCGGCTTGCTGTCCAATCCGGTTACTATGTTTATGTGGGCAGTGCCTTCGGCCCCGGTGGCCTCAAAGCCCGAATCGCACATCATGTGAAAATTTCGCGCCGTCCGCACTGGCACATCGATTATTTGCGTTCGCTCTTGCATCTGAATGAAGTATGGTATACCTATGATTCCAGACGACAAGAACATCGGTGGGCTGATTTACTGCGATGTTTAACGGGTGCAACCATACCGATTGCAGGCTTCGGCGCTTCAGATTGCAGCTGCAAATCTCATCTCTTCGCATTTACCGCTCAACCGTCTATCCGCTCTTTCCGCCGCCGGTTGCATACCCGTTTCAATGATCATACAAAAATTTTTAGATCCGTTTCATTTTTGTAGCAATTATTGAACTCCTTGATTTAAAAAAAATCAGACGTGAAATCCCGCCTACACCGGCGGGGACAACACAGCTCTCGGACAAAATATGGAGTTTTTTATTTGAGATGAGGAAAGGGGGGGGTTACAATGGAAGAAAAACGATGGCACAAATCCTATGCTCCCGGGGTCAAGAAAACCTTGGATTACGAAAAGTTGACCATGTCGGAAGCACTCACCCGGACCGCAAAAAGACTTCCAGGCCATACGGCGTTAAACTACATGGGCAAAAAAATTACGTTCAAAGAACTGGACGGACGCGTCAATCAGTTTGCCCGAGCCCTTATGGATTTGGATGTCAGGCCGGGTGATAAAGTCGCTGTTTGCCTGCCCAATATCCCTCAGGTTATCATAGCCAATATGGCCATCTTCCGCATCGAGGCCGTTACCGTCCAGAACAACCCCCTTTACACGGAAAGGGAGCTGGAATATCAGCTCAATGACTCAGATTCAAATCTCGTGATTACACTCACGCTTTTGATCCCGCGAATGCAAAAAATAAAGTCCAACACAAACGTAGAAAAAATCATCGGCTGTCACATCAATTCTTATCTGCCGTTCCCCAAAAAACAACTTTTCCCGCTGGTTAAA
The DNA here is from genome assembly GCA_965370395.1 of uncultured bacterium. Lineage (GTDB taxonomy): Bacteria > Desulfobacterota > Desulfobacteria > Desulfobacterales > JAHEIW01 > JAHEIW01. The sequence continues at coordinate 1,820 of CBDUUO010000409.1, read as the reverse complement.
AAAAACATGTACCGCAAGGTTGAACCAAACGATGACGTTCTGGTCTTTCATGATCTGATCGCCCGATATTCAGCGGATTCGGTACAAGACCAAAGTAAATGGGATGAGCTGGCAGCACTCATGTACACCGGAGGGACCACCGGCGTCAGTAAAGGCGTCATGCTCAGCCATGCCAACTTAAGCTGCAATGTCCAGCAGTTCGCTGCCTGGTTTCCGGAATTAAACCACGGTGAAGAGCGTTTGGTTGGAAATTATCCGGTCTTTCATGCGGCCGGATTTGCAACCATGCAGAATCTGGTTACCTGGCAGGGCTATGAGCACATCATGGTACCCCGGCCGGAACCGAAGATTAACATTAAGCTTATAAAGAAATTCAAACCGACGTTTTTGCCCGGGGTACCGACGATGTTTGTCGGCTTGCTGGCTGATCCCAATTTCAGAAAGATGGATTTATCATCGATTAAAGGCTTCTTTTCAGGAGCCGCACCGCTGGCGGCCGACACCATCAGGGATTTAAAGGATTTAGCCGGAGCCACGATGTGTGAAGTTTACGGCTCTACTGAAACGGTTGCTTATGCCACCGTTACGCCTTGGGGCGGCACGGTAAAACCCGGAACCGTCGGTGTGCCTTTACCGGACACGGATATTAAAATCGTTGACGTTGAAGACCCGGACAAAGAAATGAAACCCGGTGAACCCGGTGAAATTGCCATCAAAGGACCGCAGATTATGATGGGCTACTACAAAATGCCTGAGGAAACTGACTATGTTCTCAAAGATGGCTGGTTCTATTCCGGCGATATCGGCGTGTTTGACGATGACGGCTACCTGTCGATTGTCGACCGCAAAAAGGACATGATCATTGCCGGCGGATACAATATTTACCCGCTCGAACTGGATGATGTCCTGATGGCGCATCCTAAGATTCTGGAAGCCTGCACCATCGGGGTGCCGGATGAATACAGAGGGGAAACGGTTAAAGCATTTATCGTGGTAAAAGAAGGCGAAACCTTGACGGAAGAAGAAGTCACTCAATACTGCAAAGAGAAACTGGCGGCCTACAAAGTCCCCAAGATTTTTGAATTCATCGACGAGCTCCCGAAAAGTGCGGTCGGAAAAGTGCTCAGAAGAAAACTCAAGGAAATGGAGCTCGAGAAAATGAAGTAGGTGCTACAATGGATTCGGCAGATATCAAAATGAAATTTGTCCCGCTAACAAAAGACAGATGGCCTGATCTCGAAACCCTCTTTGGCGAACGCGGTGCCTGCGGGGGCTGCTGGTGTATGCTCTGGCGGCTGACACGCCAGAAATTCGAAAGCCAGAAGGGCGAAGGCAACCGCCAGGCCATGCAGGCCATCGTTGACTCGGGTGAAATCCCCGGGATCCTGGGTATTTCCCGGGGACAGCCGGTGGCCTGGTGCTCGGTGGCGCCCCGTGATCACTTCCCGGCACTACGGCGCTCACGGATCATGAAGACGCTCGACGAGCTGCCGGTATGGTCGATCTCCTGCCTCTTTGTGGAAAGGCAATATCGCCGCAAAGGTTTGAGCACTCAAATGATAAAGGCCGCTGTTGATTACGTTAAAAAAAAGGGGGGATCGATTGTGGAAGCCTATCCGGTGGAACCCAGAAAAGATAAAATGCCGGATGCCTTTGCCTGGACGGGCCTGGCCTCGGCCTATACGAAGGTGGGATTTGCAGAATGCGCCCGCCGCTCAGAGACTCGCCCGATCATGCGCTTCTATATCGAGGATTAATATCGGCGCATTGTGTGTTGCGTCATGGTGCTATATAATTTGTATAATTTTAAAAAGGAGATC